>NZ_LIRO01000133.1:0-1903 GCF_002742025.1 Limnothrix sp. PR1529 | reverse complement strand
GCTTTCAGGTGCGCAAGAAATTTTAAATAAATAGGATTTGCCTGAAGGCGAGATCCGGCCGGTTGGTTCCGGTTTCAATCCAGAAAACGTGCCACAGACTCTAATTGCTGAATCGGCTAAGAAAGCCAGTGAAGCAAGCGATATCTCGGCGCTTGATCTGTTTTCAGACGATACACCTTGGGAGTTTTTAGGCGATCCACCGCCTAAGGGGTAGACCAATCATGGGTGTATCCTCTCTCGACAGCCCTGAAGGCTACAGAGTCCTAAACGATCCAATTTTGCGATCGGGTGCTCAGGCCAGACCGATCGGGGAACCGACCAAAATCCCTTTGCCCCCCATCCCCATCCCCTCGGGCGGTGGCCGCGGCGGTGATGATTTGGATCCGGCTCCGTCCAGGGCTAACGATGACTTAGACCCGGCCCCGCCCAGGCCGGAAGATATCCCGCCACCCGCGGCCGCACCAGCTCCACCACCCACAAACCCGTGGGATTATTTGCCCGATTGGTTGCGATCGCCCCCGGCGCTGCCGTCGATCGCCCTACCGCAATTGCCACCCCTCCCGGATTGGCCAGCCTGGCCCGGGCCGCCGGCTGTGCCCATGGGTTGGCCTAAACCTGGCATCAGGCCGCCTAGTGATGTGCGGCCCAAGCCAACAGGGGCATCACCCTCGGCCGCAAAACCGGCCGACATCCCGGGGGAACCGGGAGAGAGAGCGCCGATCGGCTCATCGGCTCGGCCCTACTGGGTTGCCTATCAATGGGCGACGGTGGCCCAAAGCGTTTGGAACCCGGCCACCGGTCGCTATCGATTTCAGAAGTGGCTCAACGGCGGCAACTCGGTTTTGACCCTGCAAGGGCCGCTCACCGTGGTTCAGGTTCCAATTCTGGCAAGTATCCGGGCCAACTACGATCCAGACGCGCTGCCCAGCGAGTGGATGGATATTTACGTTAGGGATGGAGCCGGGAAAACTCATTACCTGGCTGACGGGTCTTATTTCGCCACGGCCTCCTGGGCCATTACGGCTGTGGACGGGTTGCCGGAACCATGGTTACCCGATCGGCAACCCAAACCACCTCAGCCAGGGGTAGACCCCTACCCCTCTCGGAATCCAGCACCTGTGCTTGGTCGCCCGGCCGCCATTCCCCAGCCAGCTATCCCCCAACCGGACGATCGCCCCGATGTGCCAGCCCTGCCCACCCCAGTTCCAGGGGCGGCGAACCCCCCGATTGAGATCCCGCTCCCGGCCAATATTCCGGTAGACAAACCGGCCGCCCTTGATACGCCCTTTGCACCTGGACTCGCGGGCGCTCCGGGCATTCCTACCCTTCCGGGCCTGCCATTGATCGGCTCGCCTTTCCCGGCGATTAGTTCACCGCCGATCGCGTCCGATGGGCCTAAAGCTGGTTACGGCCCCAGCGCGGCGATCGTCTGTCGATTCCAGGCGATCGACCTCTCTGAGATTCTGCGCACCAACGATCGGGCCTTGGCCGCAATCGGCAGTATTGAGCTGGCTGGGCCAATGCAAGGCATGACTTTAGCCCAGCGGATCGAGACCATTAGGCGGCGGTTCGAAATTCAGCAAGCGCAATTTTCTTTCGTCAATTTACTTGAAATTCACAATGGTTTGATTCAGTCTTCTGATTTTCTTGAATCGGTAACCAATACATTTTCTGGTTTTCTAAGTAACTTCCTCAGTGAATTTAGTTTAACTGCTACTGATGACCCAATCGCGCCACCCGATTTTGCAGAAACTATCCAGCAAAGTTTCACAAGCTTTGTTAATGCGTTGATTGGTCAAGAGAATTGGGCTAACTTTCTATCAAAACTACTGAATCAGAATCGGATTGTTACCAGTTCTGCCAACTTATTCAGTAGCCTCTCTACCAGAAGTGTTGAATCTAA
>NZ_LIRO01000067.1:0-49058 GCF_002742025.1 Limnothrix sp. PR1529 | reverse complement strand
TCCTAATTGAATGTACTATAATTCCGTCGCTGCTTCAACCCTCGGTTTTAGTCCTGGACAATGCGGCGTTTCATCGACCCCACAGGGTAACGGAGTTAATGGAGCAGGCCGGTCATCGAGTGTTATTTCTGCCGCCTTATTCTCCAGACTTCAATCCGATTGAAGGGGATTTTGCGGCCCTCAAGAAGAAGCGAGCCTATGAGTCAGACGAGACATCCCTGGATGAGCTGGTGGCATCGTACCAGCCCCAAGCAGGTAGACTGTCTCGTTCTTATTTGAAATGACTATAATTTTTGTGGATATTTTAAATCTTTTGTCTTGGAAGAATTAGAAAATATTGCAATTTCAATTGATTTTTTGAAAATCGGTCATTTCTTCTAAATTTCGCATCTTATTCGACCTTTGTATAAATTAATTCCACCCAAGAATGAAAATCAAAAGATATTTTCAATCACCCTGAAGACATTTCTTTAAACAAGAAGCCTATTGCTTGAAATTATCATTAAAAGCCATGATTATGAAGCACCAAGCGCTCTTCACGGAATCTTCGTCTAGAGATCACTTAATCTTTAAACCGATTTTTCAAAGTGTGATCTAAGATGTAACTCAAGAACCTAAACGTTGGGTGCTAGACCTCTCCACTACTGCGGAAAAATTGTCACTATGAAACGCTTCCAACAAATTGCTAGCACCCTGGCTCTTGCCCTAGTTCCTGCTCTGATTGCCACCCAGCCCGCACAGGCTGCCAACCTGGTTAAAAACGGCAGCTTTGAAGTGACCCCAGGCGCTCCCCTCAACGGCGGCTGGCGGACTTTTTCAGAAATTGAGGGCTGGTCTGCAACCAAGGGCGGCAAAATTGAGGTGCAAGCCGGGGTAGCCGGGAAAGCCTACGACGGCAAAAACCTGGTGGAACTCGACAGCCACTTCTACGACAGCAAAGCATCCGAGCTGGGCCTGTTCCAAGACATCGTGACCAAAGCAGGAAAGACCTATGAACTTTCCTTTGTTTACTCAGCTCGTCCGGGAATTGCAAACAACTGGAAAGGCGGCAAAGACCAAAATGCCTTCTCCGTTTTGTTTGGTTCCAGCTTCAACCAAGTTTTCAATGCGGGTAACGGCGGCAGTCAAACCAACTGGCTTAACAGCGGCCCTCTGTTGGTGAAGGCGGTGTCTGATCTAACGCGCTTGCAGTTCAACTACCTGGGCACGCGGGACACCTACGGAGCCTACATTGATAATGTCAGCTTGACGGAAGTGGCCTCGACCCCTGAGCCGGTTAGCTTGCTGGGTCTGTTGGCTGTGGGGACGGCGGTTGGTGTGGCTGCGAAAAAGCGCCAGCACGCGATCGACTAAATCGCGATTGCTAAGGGCTGCCGTTTTGGCTACTTTTTGACAATTGTTCATGCTTCGTTGAGGGCGATCGCTTGGAAATCAGGCGATCGCCCTTGTTTTGTTCATGTCCCCATGGCGGCTGAAGATTTGCTTTGAAGATCTCCCGTGAATGGCAGAATTGCCTAATACGAGGATGGCTGGAGAGCCAGAGCTGATTCACCCGGTGGGGTAAGCCATTGGCGGCTGGCTCCGCTGTTGTTGTTAAGTCCCTGATTACTGGAATTGAACGTTTTGCTATGACCCCTCCCTATTTGCGGCCGGCTCCTTGGTGGAATTGGTTGGGCCTGTTGGCTCTGGTGACGGCGGTGTTGTGGTTGTTGCGGGGGGTGGGGCTGTTGGGCTTTGTGCCGGGGATTGTGTTTGGTGTTTTGTTTTTGGCGATGGGGGTGTTGCTGCTGTTGGGCGTTTGGGGGGTGCGATCGCGCCGTTGGTAGTGGATGGCGGGCCGTCCCGTGGCAGCGCCCTATTGCAGGGGCAAGAAGATGGTCATCACTTCGCCGCGCTGGGGCCGTTGCCGGATGGTGAGTTTGCCCCCGATCGCCTGGAACAGGTTTTTGGTGACATGTAAATTCAAGCCAAAGCTGCCGGTTTCCGGTTGGAAGGTCAACAACTGCCCGATCGACTTCAGCGATTCCAGGCGGGTGGCCGCGCCCATTGCGTCGTAGCGCAATTGCACCTTCAGTTGGCTGCCGGCCGTTTCCGCTTCCATGTCGATGCGGCTACCGGCGGGCAGGGTGCGGGCCAGGTTTTCAATAATTTCCGCCAACATTCGATCGAGCAAGGTGGGGTCGCTGGCAACCGTGGGTAGTTTGTGCGGTAGCTTCACCGTCAGTTCCAAGTTGTGGCGGCTGGCCTGTTGTTGCCAACGGGGAATGCTGGATTGAAACACCTGGGCCAGGGGAATGGGCGTGAGGGACAGGTGGGCGCTGTTGCTGGTTTCCAGTTCAACGGCTTTGAAGATCAGGTCAAAGCGGTTGATTTGTTCAGTACATTCCCGATCGATTTTTTCGATATAGTTCACCGCCTTGTCCTGCAAATTTTGCTGGCGCATCAGCAGGCGGGTGAAGGTGCGGATCGTGGCCAGGGGCGTGCGGACGCTGTGGGCGAGGGCTTGCAAAAGCTCCAGGTCGATCGCGGGTTTGGCCGGTTGCGGCCGGGCTGAGGCCCGCAGGGGGCGACGGCGCGGCTCCGAATGGGCGGGGTTGCTGGGAGCTGGCAGGGCTTGCAGCAGGCGCTCTGTGAAGGCGCTGACGATCCGATAGCTGGGTTCCACCAAAGGAAACTGTTGAGCCAGGGCATCAAACGGCCCGAGCTGCTGCGGGGCGTTCAGTTGCACCCGGGCCCGCAAGGCTTGCCAGACGGCGGCGATCGCCTGAGGCTCAAAGGAGAAGCGAAAAACCAGTTGGCCGGTGGAGTCTTCTTGGAGTGAGAGGGCCAAGCTAAAGTCCCGCATTCGCACCACGCAAAAGGATTCTGCGGCCAGGGGATCCACCGGAGCTAGGCCGATCGCCCGTTCCGTCACTTCCGGGCAGGGTTCGCCCCCATCGGCGGAGGGCAACAGCCACAGGGATTGCCAAAGGTGGCTGCTGAATGTCCAGACCGAGAGGCGATCGAGCCAAGACCCCGTAAACAAGGGTAGGGGCCCCAACAGCACGACCCCTTGATCGATCGCTTCGGAGGGTAAGGCTTCCGCAAAGTCCGTGATGAAGGCCGCTTCGATCGCGTCGGCCGCTTCCATGGACTGGGCCATGATTTGGGCGATCGCCTTCGTGGCCCCCTGCCATTGGGCCTCGGCGGATAGGGTTCCTGGGCCCGCTCCGGGGGTAAGGGGAGCAAGCAGATGACCCACCGTTGGTAACACCCATCCATTCATAGTTGGTCGATCGATCCGTTGGCGATCGAGCGGGCGATCGCTCAGAGCAGGGGAGGGAAGCGGCATCGCGGGTTTGGGGTTCGCCGCAATCGTCGAGAGCGTCGTCACACGCGCTAGGGATTTAGACTTAGGGGATTTGCCTCAAGTGTATCGGCAAGGCCCCGGAGTCGCGCACCCCAAAACCGAACGTTGCGAGTCGCGATCGCCGCCATTGAGTTGGCCAACGCCCAATCGCTCCAGCACTTGAGCCAACACCAACGCAGTCCAATCAATATCCGCTTCCGTGGTGCTCTGGCCCAGGCTTAAGCGCAGGGCCGCTGTGGCTTCGGCGGGATCGTAGCCCATGGCCAACAGGGTGGGACTCGGGGTCAGGCTGCCGCTGCTACAGGCGGATCCAGAGCTGGCGGCAATGCCCGCTCGATCGAGCTGGCGCACCAAATCCCGACCACTGGGCAGGGGCAACCGTCCCCGTAAACAAAAGCTGACATGGTGGGGTAATCGATGGAGCCGATCGCCCGTGGGATGCAAAGCGGGCAAGGGAGCCAAGCGCTCAAACAAGCGATCGCGCAGTTGACCAAGCCGCTGAGCCTCCGTTTCCCAGGTTTGGGCCATGCGTTCCGCCGCCGCCCCAAAGGCCGCGATCGCCGGCAGGGCCTGAGTTCCCGATCGCCGCTTACTCTCCTGGCCACCGCCCAGCAACTGGGGAGCCAAATTAATCCCCGGCCGTGCCCACAGGGCCCCGGCCCCTTGAATGCCGTAGATCTTGTGGCTGGAGAGGGACAGCAAATCCACCGGCAGGGTTTGCAAATCCACCGCCACCCGGCCCACCGCCTGCACCGCGTCCGTGTGGAATAATGCGCCCGATCGCCGGGTAATCGTCCCCAACTCCGCGATCGGTTGCAGGGTTCCCACCTCGCTTTGGGCAAAAATAATCGACACCAGCACCGTTTCCGGGCGAATGGCCAAAGCCAAGTCTGAAGGATTCACCCGTCCGGCGCGATCGACCGGCAAGCGCGTAATCGCCCAGCCTTGGGCCTCCAGTCGCTCCAAGGTTCGCTCGATCGCCGAATGTTCCACCTGCGAGGAAATGATATGGCGCGGTTGGGTGAACCGCTGGGCCACCCCCAAGATCGCCAAATTGTCCGCCTCCGTGCCCCCCGAGGTGAAAATCACCCCCGTGGGATCCCCATTAATCAACGTCGCCACCTGCAACCGCGCCGTTTCCAGCACCATGGCCGAGCGATCGCCCCAACTATGAATGCTTGACGGATTTCCCCATAGTTCCGTCATCACCCGTTGGGCCGCCGCGATCGCCACATCACAGGGCGGCGTGGTGGCGCTGTGGTCTAGATAAATTTGCATGGGCAATCCATTGGCATCAAGGTTCAGGAATTTTGGCGCAGGAATTAAGGTTCAGGAATTTTGGTCTTTGGCCATTGAAGATGCAGTATTCAAGGTGCAGTCTTTAGGGTGCAGTATTCAAGGTGCAACATTGTCCATCGATTCTTCCGCCTCTCCTGCTGCGATCTCGATCGACAAAGAACCCAAAACCAAGCGATCGCTTAACTGAATCCATTGCTCCAGGCTCAGTTCTTCTGCCCGCGCCGTTTCAGGAATTGCCAGCTCAACCAAAGTATGACGCAACTGATCCAAATCCACGACGCTTTTTAGATTGTTGCGCAACATCTTGCGGCGACTGGCAAAGCCCAATTTCAACAACGTTTCAAAGCGCTTCACATTTTGCGGCGACTGCGGAAAAGGGCGGGGCTGAATTTTCACCACCGCTGAATCGACCTTAGGCGGCGGTGAAAAAGCCTTGGCTCCCACATCGCAAACCCAAGAGCAATCCGCTAAAAAGCGCGATCGAATCGAAAGGGCGCTGTAATGTTTGCTGCCCAAATTCGCCACCAACCGCAGGGCCACTTCCTTTTGCACCAACAGCACGATCGACTCAAAGGGTTGCGATCGCGGTTGGGCGATCGTCCCCAATAAATGCTCCAAAATTGGGCCCGTAATGTTATAGGGAATATTGGCCACCACCTTATTGGGATTTTGGAACTGGGGATTCGGAAAAGCCGCCAACTGTTCCGGCCAATCTAAAGTCAAAATGTCGCCCTGAAGCAGCAAGAAATTGTCCCGCTGCCCAAACTTTTTCACCAGCTCAGGACAAAGATCGCGATCTAACTCAACGGCAACCACTGCTCCCGCCTGATCCAGCAATTGCCGAGTCAAGACCCCCTGACCGGGGCCAATTTCCAAAACCCGATCCTTCGGGGTCAGTTCCGCCGCTGAAATAATTTTGGCAAGGGCTTTTTCACTTCTCAACCAATGTTGACCAAAGCGTTTCCGAGGTTTTGGCATGGCTTTGCTGCAATCTTTGCTCAGTGATCTGTACTCAGTAATTAATTCACTATTCAATCAGCATCAAAAATGGATTCATAATCCAATCAATGACCGATCGCACTTTTGAAAGAATGATCATGAAGAATAGGGGAATGTATGGATCTCATGATCGATCTATAGGATCCAATGAATCGAGAATCAGGAAATCATTGATCGGGGGTTAATTCATTGGGATTGATTCATCGGGTTGATTCATCGGGTTGATTCATCATTGAATCGCCAATCGATACGTCGTTAAAGGGGAGTGGATGGTTGATGAATCCCGGATCAACGCTGATCACTCGGGTCTTGCCAAGAAAAATGTGTCGCCTTTAACTTGTCTTGGTTCCAAAAACAGTGCCAGAGTCTGACGAGACAGCGCTTGGGAGCATGACTCGCTCAGGCTTAGGCTCCAGTACCAAGCCCAAGGGATTCACTCGAAATTGCCAAAATTGCGCTCACAGGCAAGCTGAACATCAAAAACCAGAATTGCTCAAGAAAGGAGAAAACCGAATGACGGACGTGGTTTGGCAATTGCTGCTGATTGGATTGGCGGCAGGGTTAGCGGGGGGCCTGTTTGGCATTGGCGGCGGGGCGATTATGGTGCCTGCCATGGTGCTGTGGCTGGGCCTAGACCAAAAATTAGCAACGGGCACATCCCTTGCGGCTCAGGTGTTGCCGATCGGGCTGTTGGGGGCGATGGTGTATTACCGCAACGGCAATCTCAATATCAAGTACGGGTTGTTGATTGTGGTGGGATTGCTGGTGGGGAATTACTTTGGGGCAATATTCGCCAATCAACCCTACATCAGTTCGGCCCTGATGAAGAAACTGTATGGGGGCTTTTTGCTGCTGATTGGGTTGCGCTATTTGACGGTGCGCTGAGAGGTTGATCAACAGGTTGGGCGATGATCGCACGGACTGGGAATCAAGGTGGGGGATGATCTGGCAAGCGCCATACATATGAAAACGATGGGAGAAAGTCGCCCATGATTGCTTGGGCTATTTTGCAGGCGGGTGGGCCGGTGGTTGTGCCCTTGCTGTTGGGATCGATCGCGACGGTGACGGTGGCGATCGAGCGGGCTTGGTTTTGGGCCCAGGTGCGGCGCGATCGATCCCAACTGGTTCCAGCAGTTTTTGAGCTGTATGGACGCGATGCCAAGGCGGCGATCGCCCGGTTCCAGCAATATGCCGACGGCCTCCCGATCGCCCGCATTAGTTTGGCAGCCTTGGAGCTACACCGCCCCCACCCGATCGCCTTTCGCTTGGCCCTCAGCGCCGCCACCCAAGCCGAACGGCCCCAACTGCGGCGCTTTGACCTGTGGTTGCAAACCGTGACGGCCCTGGCTCCGTTGTTGGGCCTGTTGGGCACGGTCACTGGCCTGATGGGAGCCTTTGCGGGTCTCGATTGGGCCGGGGAGGGCCCCAGCCGCGTGAATGCGGGTCTGAGTGAAGCGCTGGTTTCCACGGCGATCGGGCTGGTGGTGGCGCTGTTGGCCCTCACCCTGGGCAATCTGTTCCGGGCCTATGCTCGACGGGAGCAAATGGCCATTACGCGCGATTGTCGTACCCTAGAGCGGCTGTATTTGCATCATTACTGGCACTTCAACGCGCCCGATCGGCCCGGATACCGCCGCCGTCGGCGCGATCGGCGCGATCGTTCAAGCCCCGCCCAGCTCTAGGGTTACCCGATTTTCCAAGCTCCCGATTTTTCAAGCTCCCGATTTTTCAAGTTCCCGGCTTTCCACTGCTCAGAATCCCTGAGTGTCCAGATCTAGTGTCCAAATCTCTGGTGTCCAAATCTCTGGTGTTCAAATTTCCCCAATATTCAAATTTCCACCGAATTCAAATTTCCACCGATTCTCTACGCCAGATTTACAGTGTTGCTTCATTGATGTTACATTTCTTCACAGGAGGCTAATTAGCCAACGCCCGGAGAACTGTCAAGCACTAACCGCCGCTTCAAGTTGCCATCAACCCTATTCGTTGAAACTGCTGAAACTGCGATGGTGTGCGTCTTTGTCACTCAAAATGCAAAGTCGATGACATCCCCGGCCAGGTTTTAATTGGTATTCTCCCAACACAGCAAGCACGGCCAGCCGCCCCAACGGCTGGCTTTTTCACGATCGGGGTAGCAATCACCGCTGCGATCGAACCCGTTGCCCAGCCCTCGGAGATCTTGGCCCAATTTGCAAAGCGTCGTGATAGACTTTTATGCCAGCAAACCAGCCGCTCGATCGATGCTGTTTTAACTGTTTGGTGAGTTTTGCTGCCCCCATCGTGGCAAAATCTTCAGCAGCAACACACCCGATCGACAACGCACGGGTCACACGGCTCCGGATGGCTAAAGGTCAGCGCTTGACTGCTCAAGACTGGCGACAGATCCTTTCCTTTCAATTGAGCAATAGCAAGTCTATTTGAATTGAATAGTTATCAAACAACCTTTATTCAGCAGCTTGCAGCAGAGCGTTTGATATCCCCGCGCGAGCTGTGTTTTGCTCAGAGCTGGCAAGTTTTCCAAACTTGTCTTTTCCATCGAGGTGCTCTCGATTCAATGGCAACCGAATGGTAACTGCCAACCACCACATCCAGTCACCCGGCGCTTAGTCTCCTGGCGCTTGCTGCAAACCATCAGAGGGATCCGTCATGTCCATTCGCCTGTACGTTGGCAATCTGCCCAAAGAAGTCGATCGCAAAGAACTCGAAGCCGTCTTTGCCGGCACGGGCGACCTGACCTCCACCAAGGTCATTGTCGATCGCAAAACCGGAAAATGTCGCGGTTTTGCATTCGTGACGGTTCCCACTGATGAACTCGCCGACCAAATCATCGAACAGTTCAACGGTTCCACCTTCAAAGACACCGTGCTGAAAATTGAGAAAGCCATGCCCCGCAAAGGCAAGGGCGATGACGAAGCCCCCGAAAGCGCCGAAGCTAGCCCCGTCAAGGCAGCTCGCCGCAGCGGTGGCGGTGGTGGTGGCAAAAAAGGCAACGGTGGTGGTCGTCGTGCTCCTGGTGGGGCTGTGGTTGCCGAAAGCAGCGCCGCTTCTGCCCAGCCAGATCCCCGCTGGGCCGGTGAGTTGGCGAAGCTGAAGCAACTGCTGAACGCTCAAACGACTGGCTCCTAAGGTTTTCTAGGTTTCCGGCGGGGCAATTGGGTTCAGGTCAGCGGTTCGATCGCCCTCAATTGCCCGAGAAGCCAGAAAAGATTGAACGCCCATTGAACGTTCATCGTGCAACAATTGACCCGATCGCAGCTCTGATCCTGTTGATGAACCCAACGGCTTAAGGTCGGCTTCAGTCGGTTGAGGTTAATTCCAGACCAGTTGCCCAAACCGCACAACGTTTTCCACTCTTCAGAAATTGCAATCACACCATGTTTGGTCGTGGGTTTGTCCCTTGCCAGATGTGGTGTTTTTTTTGGCTGAATGCCAGAAATTCTCAAGAGTAATCTCCAAGGGCAATATTCAAGAGTAATCTCCAAGAGTAATCTCCAAGCATGAGTTGGCGGAACCGGAGGGCAAGGGCGATCGCTCGATCGCTCTCCATCGTGATAGCAAGGGAAACATTGACCCTTTAAGGATCTCTCGGAAAAAATTACGAATTGGAAATTTTAGCTGAACATCTAATCGATCTTCAGAGTAAGCTCTAATTGGGGATTAGCAGTTCGCCATCTACTCCAATTTGCTGGAATCTACTCCAATCGGCTGGGATCTACTCTAATTCGCCTGCGCTGATCTCCTCTTCGCCAGTGCTTTCATCGGCCCATATCAGGGACAATTTCAGCGAAATCTGGCATCTTTGGTTAGCCTTGCTCTGCAAAATGCGATGTAAGACGCAACTCGAGATTTTCAACCCAAGATTTTCAACCCAAAGCTTTATTGAAAACTGAATCCCAGACTAGATTTCAGACTGAATCAGGGACTAGATCTTAGATTTAAGGCTGAATTTAGACCGGAGTCTAAAAACCATATCCCGAATTGGAGGTTGGAATGGGTTAACCTCAATGCCATTCATTCAGTGATTCATTCAGTGCGATTAATTCAGCACCAAGAATCCAGTGATATTGATTCAGCACGGTTCAGAGCCGATCGAGCAGTTTGCATGATCCCACTGCCCATTTGGTCATTGCTGATCGCGTCCTGACCCATTTTGATTGAGTTACTTGACCATTTTGCTGACGGATGATCAGGAGTCAGTGGCGCGTCTTTGAGCCGGTCGCAGTGAGTTTTGCACCGGTTCCTAGGCGGAGGTTATACAGGGTGGTGGTGTGAATTCGCGATCGCCCGGTCACAGGTGCTTTGACCCATGAAAACTGCACTTCAACTAATCCTAAGGGTGTTAGGGTGTGCCCCCGATCGCAGCCTGCGGTTTTTCCTGGTTACAGACGCTGCGTCAGGGAATCAACAGAATAGGAACGGCCGCATCATGATCGGCTGGATTGCGGGATGCTCAAGTGCAATTGAATGGGCGAAACCACAACATAGTCACTCCTTGTTCTACGTCACCCTTAACCTGGTAAACCCAAGGCTATGAAGATTCTGATCTATTCCTACAACTACCATCCTGAGCCGATCGGGATTGCACCGTTGATGACTGAGCTAGCGGAGGGGCTGGCTCGGCGTGGTCACGAAGTCCGTGTTTTGACGGGAATGCCAAACTACCCGGAACGGCGGATTTACGAAGGCTATCGGGGCAAGTTGTATTGCACGGAAGTGATTAACAACGTGCGAATCGATCGCTGCTATGTCTGGATTCGACCCAAGCCCGGCCTGCTGACGCGGTTGGCCCTGGATGGCAGTTTTGCGATCACGAGTTTCCTGCGGGCCCTGAATGGCTGGCGGCCCGATGTGATGTTGATGACTTCGCCCCCGTTGGCGGCAACGGTTCCGGCGGCCCTGCTGCGGTGGATGTATCGCTGCCCTCTGATCCTAAATTTGCAAGATATTTTGCCGGAAGCGGCGGTGCATACGGGGTTGATTACCAGCAAGCGGGCGATTCAGGTTTTTGAGGCCCTGGAGCGATTTGCCTACAAAACCTCAACGGCGATCAGCGCGATCGCGGAGGGTTTTGTGGACAACCTGGTGAGCAAGGGGGTGTCGCCCAACAAGATTGCCCTGATTCCCAACTGGGTGGATGTGAACTTTGTGCAGCCCATGCCGAAAAACAATGCATTTCGTGCAGCCCATGGGTTACAGGGCAAGTTTGTGGTGCTTTATTCGGGCAACATTGCCTTGACCCAAGGGCTGGAAACAGTGATTGATGCGGCGAAGGTGCTGGATGGCCGGCCCGAGGCGGCCCAAATTCAGTTCGTGATTGTGGGTGAGGCGCGGGCGATCGAGCGATTGGGGCAATATTGCCGTGAAAATGCCGTGAGCGATCGGGTCAAGCTGTTGCCCTTTCAACCTCGGGAAGCACTGCCGGAAATGATGGCGGCGGCGGATGTGAGCTTGATTGTGCAGCGGCGCAACGTGGTGGGCTTCAATATGCCCTCGAAAACCCAGGTCATTTTGGCCAGTGGCCGGCCGATCATTGGATCTGTGCCGGGCCATGGCACGGCGGCCCAGGCCATCCGGCGCAGTGAGGCGGGGATTGTAGTGGAGCCGGAGTCGCCCCAGGCCTTGGCGGAGGCGATTTTGGCCCTGGCTCAGGATCCCGATCGGGCTGAACGGTTGGGTCGTCAGGGTCGCCAACATGCGCTGGAGATGTATAGCTTTGACTCGTCGCTCGATCGCTACGAACAGTTGTTTAACCACTTGGTGAAGCAGTCTCGCCGCCATTCGGCTGCGGTGACAGTTCCGGCGGCCTTGGCGGGCACGTCGCAACCGCTGCAACTGCCCCAACCCTCAGCCAGCAATCGATCGCACTAAATTACTCGCGATCTCAGCAATTAGCCTTCTTGATCCAGCGTGATTCAGCGAAATTCCGCCAGATCTCGCAAGGCTAGCCCAATGCGCCTGGGTCAAAAAGTCCTAGGTCAGCTTCAGGGCATCGTAACTGCCGAACACCTTCAAGGTTTCCACCCGATCGCGCAGTTCTGCCAATGCTGCCTGGGTGCGAGCTTCCTGTTGCCCGGCTTCCAAATCCAAAAAGAAAACATAATCCCCCAGGCCGCGCTTGGAGGGACGAGACTCAATCCGACAAAGATTGATGTCCCGTTCTGCCAAGGTGGCCAGGGGCTGCAAAAGGGAGCCGGGCCGGTTAATGGTTGAGAAGGCGATCGCCGTGTGGCTGCCGGTGAGGTGTGCCGGTTCTCGGGCAATGACCCAAAACCGGGTGCAATTGTCTGGGCAGTCACTGATATCACGAGCCAAAACGGGCAAATCGTACAGTTGGGCCGCTCGCTCTGAGGAAATGGCAGCGGTTTGGGGCTGTTCTTGCACGTTGGTCAAGGCTTCGGCGGTGGAATTGGTGGGCAGGGGCTTGGCGTTGGGCAAATGGGTTTCGATCCAGCGCTGACATTGAGCCAGGGCTTGGGGATGGGAATAGACCGTGGTGATCGCCTTCAGGTCTGGGGCTTGGGTCACCAGCACATGGGCGATCGGGAGCAACACCGCCTGTTGCACATGTAGCCCCTCCAGTTGCCAAAGGGTGTCGAGGGTGGTGGTGACGCTGCCTTGAATGGAATTTTCCACGGGCACGACAACCAGGGGCACTTCGCCGCTGGCGGCCGCTTCCAGGGTTTTGGCAATGCTTGGGTAGGGGCGAAACTCCCCTCGGAAGGCTTCCTGGCTCGATCGCCACTGGGCATAGCCATTGGTGGCGGCCTCGGCATAGGTTCCCGCCGGGCCAAGGTAGCCAATCGTGATTGGGTGGGGGGAATCGGTCATCGCCATAGCCATCGCCAGAATATGGGGTATGAAATCCGGTATGCGGAATTAGGGAGTTGCAGGGTGCGGAATCGGCAGCGGCCATCAAGAACCGTTGATGAACCCTCGTTTTGAATCGCTGCCCAGTTTGCAGAAAGTTCTCCGCAGAAAGTTCTTTGCAGATAGTTCTCAGAATACGATTTCCAGATCCCGACTGTGCCGGTTGATGCGCCCAGTCTTGGGCCGAATTGAAGCCAACCGATCGCCCCGAGACCAGGGTTTTGGCAAAATGCACCGCCACTCTGGGCGATCGCTCGGGTTCGGCTGGCCGCCCCCCGCTGATCGCCAAACCGGTATGATGGAATGCATTGGGTAGCGTTAAGTCATGCTTAGTCCCCAAAATTTGGGTCTAATCGGGTCTAATCTGCGCCAACCGCTTGCCAAGGAGCTGTTCTGTGGCGACAGCCCGGCGGTGACCACCGTTGCCCAAGGATGAGTTGAACCTAACGCGGAGACTTTTTCGGTGGCTGCTGGCTTCTCTGCCTCACAGACGATCGATATGCCGGTGCCGCCAATGCGTCGCCCGGTCGCTGAATATCTGCGTCAGCCGCACCGGGTCGCGTTGGCGGCGGCCCAACCGGGGCACTTAGTGGCCCTGGGGGGCGATCGCTATCGGCTTTCGGTGCCAACCCTAACCTTTGCTCATTTGCAGTTCCAACCCATGGTGGATTTGCGGGTTTGGACTGACGAAGCAGGCGTAGTGCGGATGCGATCGGTTGGTTGCCAACTGGTGGGCCTCAAGGGGTTGGACAACGGCTTTTCCCTGGAGTTGACGGGCCAAATGCGAGCCATTAGCACCTCAGCGGGCGATCGCCTGAAGGGTGTGGTGGATTTAGGGGTGCGTGTAAAATTGCCCCCACCGCTCGATCGCCTGCCGGCCGCCACCATGCAGTCCACGGGTCAACTGCTGTTGACCCAAGTGCTGGCCAAGATGAAATATCGCTTGGTAGACCGATTGAGCGCTGACTATCGCCGTTGGGCCACGGAGTCCACCTCCGCCTCGCTGCCCCTGCGCTCTATCCCAGGCTCCAATGCCGCCCGCCGCAAAACCCCATGACCTCCGATTCCAGCCCTGCAATCAATCCCATGACCCCTTTGCTCGAGTCGGCCCTCGATCGCCCCGCCACCGTGCGGATTGTGGGCGCGGGGCCCGGTGACCCCGACCTCATTTCCGTGCGAGGTCAAAAACTCCTGGCGGCGGCCGATACGGTCTTTTTTGCTGGCTCCCTCGTGCCGGAAGCAATGTTGAGCCATTGCCAGCCAGAGGTGGAAGTGATCGACACCCGATCGCTCGTCTTAGAAGATTGGTTGCCCACGTTGATCGATCGGGCCCGGGCCGGAAAACAGGTGGTGCGACTGCAAGATGGCGACCCCTCCCTCTATGGCGCACTCCATGAAGTGGTGGCCCAACTGTTGGAGCAAGAAATTCCCTTTGAAGTGGTTCCCGGAATCAGCGCCTTCCAAGCGGCCGCCGCCCGTTTGGCCGTGGAGCTGACCGTGCCCAACCTGGTGCAAAGCATCATCCTCACCCGGGCCCGAGGCGAAACCCAAGTGCCCGACGCGGAAGATCTAGCCAGCCTGGCCGCCCACAAAGCCAGCCTTTGTCTATACCTGAGTGCCCACCATGCCCAGCGGGCCCAAGACCAGCTCGCGGCCCACTACCCACCGGAGATGACCATCGCGGTTTGCTACCGAATCGGGTGGGAGGATGAGCGAGTGGTACTTTGCCGGTTGGATGAGTTGGCCAGCATCACCCACCAGGAAAAACTAACGCGCACCGTTCTTTATGTGATTAGTCCGGCCCTGGATGCCATGACCACGGCCACCACCGCCCGATCGCGCCTTTACAGCGGCGATCACCGCCACATTTTCCGTCCCAAAGCCAGCCAAGCCTAGACTTGAGGGGATCAACTACCCATCGCTGGAATGGGTATAGCCCAGCAGCAATAGAGTTTCGAGTAGTGCCAGAATTCAGTAATGATGAGCGACTAAAAGCCTCGCGGTGTCAGCGATCCGTTACCGAAAGCCATCACCACACAGGCACTACTCGCTTCTGAATATAATGGTCTCCTAACTCAGAATTGATCCCTATCTCCATGCCGAAGTCTGCCGCATCCACCACTAATCAGGGTGCCAACCTTGGTTATGAGTCCGACCTGTTTAAAGCAGCGGATAAGTTACGGGGCAACATGGAGCCATCGGACTATAAGCACGTTGCCTTGGGCTTAATTTTTCTGAAGCACATTGGCGATCGCTTTGAAGGGCGGCGACAAGAACTGATCGCAGAATTTCCCGATGATGCGGAAGCTCTGGAAGACCGGGACGAGTACATGGCCGAAAACGTTTTTTGGGTTCCCCCGGTGGCCCGGTGGTCACATCTGCAAGCGAATGCCAAACAGCCGACGATCGGGAAGTTGATTGATGAGGCAATGTTGGCGATCGAAAAAGAGAATGCCTCACTCAAAGGCGTGCTACCGAAGGAATACGCCCGGCCAGCACTTAGTGCAGTGATGCTGGGTGAATTAATCGATCTGATTTCCAATATTGCGTTGGGCGAGGCTCAGGATACTGCCAGGGACGTTTTGGGGCGGGTCTACGAGTATTTTTTGGGTCAATTTGCTGGGTCGGAAGGAAAGCGGGGCGGCGAGTTTTACACACCCCGATCGGTCGTGCGGGTGATGGTGGAAATGCTGCAACCATTCCAAGGGCGGGTCTATGACCCCTGTTGTGGTTCCGGCGGTATGTTTGTGCAGTCGGAAAAGTTTGTGCAAGATCACGCGGGGCGAATTGGCGACATTGCCATTTATGGCCAGGAAAGCAACTACACCACTTGGCGACTATGCAAGATGAATTTGGCGGTTCGGGGGATTGATTCCGATATTCGTTGGAATTCAGACGGATCGTTTCATAAGAATGAATTGCCCGATTTGCGCGCCGATTTTATTTTGGCGAATCCGCCCTTTAATATTTCCGATTGGGGTGGCGATCGCCTGCGGGAAGATGGGCGCTGGAAATTTGGCATCCCGCCAGCGGGCAATGCGAACTATGCCTGGTTGCAGCACATTTGGCATCATTTGGCCCCCAGGGGAACGGCGGGCGTGGTGTTAGCCAATGGGTCGATGTCGTCGCAACAGAGCGGTGAGGGTGAGATTCGCAAGGCAATGATTGAAGGGGACGCGATCGATTGCATGATTGCGTTGCCGGGTCAGTTGTTTTATTCAACGCAAATTCCGGCCTGTTTGTGGTTTTTGGCAAAGGACAAATCAAACGGCATTGCGAGGGATAAAAAGCTGCGCGATCGGCGGGGAGAAATCCTATTTATTGATGCCCGCAAGTTGGGCTACATGGTCGATCGCACCCGTCGCGAATTTAGCGATCAGGATGTGGCGAAAATTGCGGACACGTACCACGCTTGGCGCGAAGGCAGCGGCTATGAAGACGTGGCGGGCTTTTGCAAATCGGCGGCCTTAGACGAAATTCGCGGCCATAACTATGTGCTCACGCCGGGGCGGTATGTGGGAGCGGCGGCAACGGAGGAGGACGATGTGCCCTTTGAGGAGCGGATGGCGGAGTTGACGGCAACGCTGGCGGAACAGTTCAAGGAGTCGGCAAGACTGGAGGGGGCAATTCGGGAGAATTTGCGGGGCTTGGGCTATGACTTTTGAGGCCTTTTGCTAGGCGGTGGTATCGATTCCTGATATTTGTAGTTGTTCGATCGCCCATGGGAAGGCTGAAGCGATGGCAGATATAGAAATTACTGGCGATGTTCCGCAGGCTCCGGGGGGGCAAATTCTGATTTATCAGGATGGGGGGCTGAATTTACAGGTGCGTTTGGCTGGGGAGACGGTGTGGCTAACCCAGCGCTTGATGGCTGACTTATACCAAGTCTCGGTTAAGACCATTAATGAGCACCTTGTCAACATTTACAGCGAAGGTGAACTGGACTCGTCGGCAACTGTCCGGAAATTCCGGATAGTTCAAACGGAAGGGGCGCGGCAAGTCAAGCGAAACCTCGACCATTACAGCCTTGAGGCGATTTTGGCGGTGGGGATGCGGGTGCGGTCGGCGCGGGGGACGGTGTTTCGGCAGTGGGCGATCGGGCGTTTGGGGGAACTCCTGGTGAAGGGGTTCACGATGGATGATGAGCGCATCAAGGCGGGGCGGACGCTGGGGGATGACTATTTTGAGGAGTTGCTGGCACGGATTCGGGATATCCGATCGTCGGAGCGGCTGTTTTATCAAAAGGTCTTGGACATCTACGCCACGAGCATTGATTACGATGGCAATGCGGAGGCATCGCAGCTATTTTTTAAGACGGTGCAAAATAAGATGCACTGGGCGGCCCATGGCCACACGGCGGCGGAAATTATCGCAGAGCGGGCGGATGCAAACCAGCCGAATATGGGTTTAACGTCTTGGAAAAATGCACCCCATGGCAAGGTTCGCAAGGGAGATGTGGGAATTGCAAAAAATTATTTGAGTCAGGATGAGTTAGAGGCTTTGAATCGGATTGTGTCGGCGTATTTGGAGTTTGCGGAGCTTCAGGCGCTGAATCGAAGACCGATGTATATGAGTGATTGGATCACAAAGTTAGATGATTTCTTGAAGTTGTCGGATCGGGAGATTTTGACCCATGCGGGCAAGATTTCAGCAGCCCTGGCGAGGTCAAAGGCGGAGGCAGAATACGAAAAATTTCATGAGTTTCAGTTGGGGGAACCGCAACCGGTGGATGATGATTTTGGTGAGGTTATGGGCAAGGTTAAGAAAATTGAGACGATAACGAAGCGAAAAACTACCCGTAAGAAAAAGAGTACTGATTGATAAGAAGGTAGCGATCAATGAGTGATCTAAAAGAAAGACCGCATCTTAGCTTGCTACAGCAGAAACGAGAGGATATCCTCGCGATCGCCCAAAAACACGGGGCTAAGAATGTCAGGATTTTTGGTTCTGTGGCCAGGGGTGAAGCGGGCAAGGATAGCGATATTGATTTTTTGATTGATTATGACCTCGATAAAATATCGCCTTGGTTTCCTGCGGGTTTACTGCTAGATTTGGAAGCACTGCTGGGGTTTAAGGTTGATGTGGTGACTGAGCAGGGACTCAAGCCGCGAATTAGAGAGCGTGTACTAAAGGAGGCTCTCCTGTTATGAGAATGCTAGCTAGAAGTTGCGGGCGGTTTTGCCGAGTGTGGCGCGATTGACAGCGGCGTTAGATGAAATTATTGAAGGTAAAGGAAGGGCGATCAATGAGTGAGTGGCAAATAATGTCTCTTGCAAAAGCTGGAGTTGAGCTACTTGATTGTGTGCATAAAACACCAAAAGCTCAGTCAAATGGGATGCCTTATATTTCAATTCCACAAATGAAGAATGGAGAGCTTGACCCAACTGATGCTCGCCGAATTTCTCATGGTGACTTTGTAGAGTGGACAAAAAAAGCTCTTCCAAAACGTCATGACGTTGTTTTATCTAGACGTTGTAATCCTGGGGAAACAGCATATGTACGTGGTGATTTCCAATTTGCGCTTGGTCAAAATTTGGTTTTGCTACGATCAGTGGGGAATCACATAGCTCCAGAATTTCTTCGCTGGTTAGTGCGTAGTCCTGGTTGGTGGGAAAATATTGATAAGTTTCGGAATGTAGGGGCTGTATTTGATAGTTTACGATGTGCTGATGTGCCAAATTTCGAGCTACTGATCCCCCCACTCCCTGAACAACAAGCGATCGCCCGTATTCTCTCTGCTCTCGATGACAAAATCGAGCTGAATCGGCGGATGAACGAAACCTTGGAGGCGATCACGCGGGCGATTTTCAAGGATTGGTTTGTGGACTTTGGCCCCACCCGCGCCAAACAGGAGGGCCGCGCCGCCTATCTGCCGGAGCATTTGTGGTCGCTGTTTCCAGAGGCGATCGACCCTGAAACAGGTATACCGACGGGTTGGAAACTTAGTAGACTAGACGAATTAGTTGTTTTGCAAAGAGGATTTGATCTTCCAAAATCAAAAAGACAAAATGGAAATTTCCCGGTTATTGCAGCTAGTGGCTTCAATGGAACCCACAACGAATATATGGTTGAACCGCCAGGTGTTACCACGGGAAGAAGTGGAGTTTTAGGAAAGGTTTTTTACATACAAGAAAAGTTCTGGCCACTGAATACATCACTTTGGATCAAGCAGTATATTGATACAACTCCAATATACGCTTACTTTCTTTTGCAAAATATTGATTTCAGTTCGTTTAATGCTGGTTCTGCGGTCCCAACGTTGAATCGAAATCATATACATAATTTATTTGTGCCTAAGCCCAATATCGAAATCATTAGAGAATTCAGCAGCTTGGCAGAAAATCTTTTCAATCTACAATACCGCAACTCCAAAAGCTCGGATGATCTTGCTGACCTGCGCGATCGCCTCCTCCCCAAGCTCATGTCCGGCGAAATTCGGGTTAAAGATGCTGAAAAACTCGTGGAGGAGGCGGTATGACAGCAGATTGGTATCCCGGCATTCGGGCATTCTGCCAACATTGGAATCATGCCCAAACCCTACAAAACACCTTCGCAACATTAGAACAAACCTTTGCTGAAGAACAGGATGCTTGTATTGACGCGGCAAAAGCAATGGTTGAGTGTGCCTGTAGGGTAATTATCGAAACCCTAGATGATCCTCAGAATCCCAAAAAACCTACCGAATCTGATCCTAAGCTTGGCAAGCTTCTTGGGATTGCCACCCAGATGTTAAAGCTAGGAGAAATCAGGCATCGCGCCTTTTCAGATTTAATCCGAGAATATAACCGTCTTGCAGAAGCACTGCGAGTTCTCAGAAATGAAGCAGGCACAATTAGTCACGGGAGAGATGGTTTTATCACCAAACTCTCAATTCACCATCGCCGCACCGCAATTCTAGCCGCCGATGCAATTGTAACCTTTTTACATGAAGCCTATATAGAGCAAGGATTAGACCCTTTGCACACTCTGGAACCTTACGATCGGTTTGAACTTTCCAACACGATAATTGATAAATATACTGTCTTAAAGGTGGATGAATATCAAGATGATGGGTTTCTCTCCATCACAGCTAAATTACCCAATGACGATGAAATTTCTCTTGTCATTGAACCTTCGCGGCTCTTATTTGGGGTCGATCGGCAGGCTTATAAGGCGGCCCTTGATGCCTGCCGAGATGCTGAGTTGATGGATATTAAATCCCCAGAGACTAATCTAGAAGAAGCTGACTAGCAGTACTTAGCCAAGTCTAGCTTAGGAATACTTTGAAATCCTTCTAAAACTTCGCCTTAAAGTTTGTTGACTCCTTAAGCCAATCCAATGTTAAAAGACATCATTGCTGTTAAACCTATTCAGGACTATCAACTTTTTCTAACCTTTGAAGATAATCAGCAGGGAATCGTTGATCTGATCGAAATCATCGAATTTACAGGCATCTTTGAACCCCTCAAAAATCATGAATACTTTTTAACCGTCCGCGTCGATCCTGACCTCGGCACAATTTGTTGGGACAACGGCGCAGACATCGATCCCGTCCTTTTGTATAGCAAGCTCTCTCAGCCCGATCGCACCCTGGCCGACCTGCGCGATCGCCTCCTCCCCCAGAGCTTCATGTCTGGCAAAATCCGAGTCAAAGAAGCCGAAAAAATGGCTGAAGAGGTGCTGTAGTGCTGAATCAGGAAGAATTTGAAACATTGATCAACGACCCAAATAAATTGATCGAAGGCGATATTGCTTGGAAAAAAGAGCGATCGCCTTGGTCAGGTTTTCGGGCAGAAATCATCAGTCCTGCGGGCTATCCCCTCTTTCTCAAAGGCAGCTACAACCCGATTATTGCTGCCCTGTCCTATCACATTATTCATCACGCCGCTGGACGGATTTATGGACTCGATCTTGGCAAAGATCATCGCAACCCCAACGGCGAATATGTCGGCGAAAAACACAAACACCGCTGGTACGAACCCCTACGGGACAAACAAGCCTACGTTCCGCCAGATATTACCGCCCCCGCCACTGACCCCATCCAGGTTTGGCAGCAGTTCTGCCAAGAAGCAAAAGTCATCCATAATGGCATCATGACACCGCCCCCCGCCGCACAACTCAACCTGTTCCTATGACCACCTCGCCCTGCCAACTGATTGCAGACACCATCGGGCAACTCTACACCTGCTCCGAGGTGAATGGCTTGGTGCGGATTCGGACTCCCTATCTTTATCCCGACGGCGACGTAATCGACTTATTTCTTAAGCCCGAAACCCAAACCTTAACCGACCTCGGCGAAACCCTACGCTGGCTAGATCTGCAAACATTTCGGCAGTCCCTGTCTAAAAAGCAAGAATGGTTTCTGCAAGATATTCAAGTGACTTACGGCGTTGAATTATACGAGGGAATGCTGTTAGTTCGGGTGCAAAATAACCTAGCAGAAGCCATCACTCGGCTCGCCCAAGGCGCGATCGCTGCATCTAATTTGTGGTTGCTGAATCGAACTCGACTCGCCAGCACGGTGAATGATGATCTTGCCGACCTTCTAGAAGAGCGTCAAATTCCCTATGAACGAGATATTAAGGTAGTGGGGCGATCGGCTCGCTCTTGGTCGATGGACTTTCAAACGAGACACCCACGACGCAGCACCTTAATTAAAGTTCTAAGCACCGGCAATCGGGGCGCAGCCAATAGCAAAGTGAATAACGCTGTGGCTGCTTGGGTTGACTTAAATCAATTGCAACTCACCACAGAACCATTACATTTCATTTCGTTATTTGATGACAGCTTAGATGTGTGGAGTTCTAGCCATCTCAGCCAACTTGCTGAATTTTCCAATATTTGCTACCTATCTCAGCCAGAAGAACTGATTGAACAATTGGTAACATGATCTATTTGAACCGCTATGGCCTACAACAACTTCACCCTAAACTCCGTCAAAGACCTATTTAAACTCAAAGTTAAAGACGCTCCCTTCTGCGAAACCTTGCCGCCCGCAGAACCCTCGCCCGAAATGGCCAGCATTCTCGCTGAATGGTTCCCGATCGCCCAGGCCGCCCGCACCGAAAAAGCACTCTCTGAAATGTTGGTGAGTCCCATCCTGCTCGAAGCCAGAAAACTCGCCCACCGACAAGTACAACTCTTTTCGGGTGAAGAATTTGATGTCGATCGCGATCGGGGCCTGAATGGCTTCTGTGATTTTTTATTTAGTCGATCGGAAAGTCGATTAACGATTGATGCACCCGTCCTAATGATCGTGGAAGCCAAACGCGGCGAGTTGGAATCTGGCCTCGGCCAATGCGTCGCCGAAATGGTCGCCGCCCAAATTTATAACCAACAACAGGAACAGCCCATTTCAGTGATTTATGGCTCAGTCACCAGCGGCAAACTTTGGCAATTTCTCAAACTAGAAGCCAACACCGTCACCGTTGATTTGGCCACCTATCCCGCCATGCCCGTCCAAAAAGTCCTGGGTATTCTGAAATGGATGTTAGTTCAGTGAAAAACCGATAACAGAAACCTTGATCAAAAATCAGCAGCTCCCGCCATGCCCTACCTCAGCGAAGCCCAGGTTGAACAACTCCTCCTTGAGCAATTCCAAACCCTTGGCTATGGCTACCGGGCGGATGTTGTGGTTAACCCCGACGGCTCCCAGCCAGAACGGGAAGCTTATGCCGATACGATCCTGAGCCAACGGTTGCGAACCGCCCTCGATCGCCTGAACCCAACGATTCCCGCCGCTGCCCGCGATGATGCATTTAAAAAAATCATTGCCACCGAAAAGCCCAATTTAATTGAAGAGAATCGGCGACTCCATCAAGCCTTAGTTGAAGGAATTGATGTGGAGTTTTACGCCGAAGATGGCACGATTCGCGGTGATAAAGTCTATGCGATCGACTTTGCCAACCCCGACAATAACGATTGGTTAGTCCTCAACCAATTTACGGTCATTGAAAACGGCCACAAACGCCGCCCCGATGTGGTGGTTTTTATTAATGGTCTGCCGATCGCCGTAATCGAAATTAAAAAACCCGGCAGCTCCACCAACACGCTCACCGCCGCCTATAACCAACTCCAAACCTACAAAGCCCAAATCGCTACGCTCTTTCGCACCAACGCCGCCCTGATCACCACCGACGGCCTCACCGCCCACATCGGCTCCCTCACGGCCGATCGAGAACGCTTCGCGCCCTGGCCCACGATCGACGGAATAGCGATCGCGCCCAAAGGTCAACCCCAAATGGCCGTGCTGATTGAGGGCGTATTTGAAAAACAACGCTTCCTAGACCTCATTCAAAACTTCACGGTCTTTAGCGACTCCGGCTCCGGCATCCGTAAAATCATCGCTGGCTATCACCAATTCCACGCCGTCCACAAGGCGATCGACCGCACCGTTTCTGCGATCCAAACTGATCAAAAAGCCGGCGTGATTTGGCATACCCAAGGCTCCGGCAAAAGCTTCCTAATGGCGTTCTATGCTGGCCAACTGGTGCGCCATCCTGACCTACAAAATCCGACGATCGTTGTGATCACCGATCGCAACGACCTAGACGATCAACTCTTTGGCACGTTTTCCATGTGCCGCGACCTGATTCGCCAAACACCCCAACAGGCCGACAGCCGCGAAGACCTGCAAGCCATTCTGAACCGAGCCGCCGGGGGCGTTGTTTTCACCACAATCCAAAAATTCGCCCCCACGAAAGGCGAAACCACGTATCCCCTGTTGAGCGATCGGCGCAACATCATCGTGATTGCCGACGAGGCCCACCGCAGCCAATACGGGTTTAACGCCAAGGTCGATCGCACCACGGGCGACATGGCCTACGGCTTCGCTAAATATCTGCGCGATGCCCTGCCCAATGCCTCGTTTATTGGGTTTACGGGCACACCGATCGAGTCCAGTGATGTCAACACCCCCGCCGTTTTTGGCAACTACATCGACATCTACGACATCAGCCGCGCCGTGGAAGATGGCGCAACCGTGCCGATTTATTACGAAAACCGCCTCGCTCGAATTCAACTCCCCGAAGATCAAAAACCCCAAATTGATGCGGAAATCGAAGAACTTTTGGAGGACGAGGAACAATCAGAGCGGGTAAAACTGAGTCAAAAATGGGCTACGGTTCAAGCGCTAGTCGGCGCAGAATCTCGCCTCAAACTAGTTGCCGCCGATTTAGTTCAACACTTTGAAAATCGGGTTGCAGCTTTGATGGGCAAGGCCATGATTGTCTGTATGAGTCGATCGATTGGCATCAAGCTCTACGACCAAATCATCGCGCTCCGTCCCGATTGGCACAGCCTGGATGACAACACCGGCCGGATCAAAATCGTGATGACGGGTTCTGCCACTGATCCCCTGGAATGGCAACCCCACATTGGCAACAAGGCCCGCCGCGATCTGCTGGCAAAACGCCTGAAAGACCCGGACGATCCCCTGCAATTGGTGATCGTTCGGGATATGTGGCTGACCGGGTTTGATGCCCCCGACCTGCACACAATGTATGTGGATAAGCCCATGAGAGGCCATGGACTGATGCAGGCGATCGCCCGTGTGAATCGGGTTTTTCGTGATAAGCCTGCGGGCCTCGTTGTGGACTACATCGGCATTGCCCAACGCCTGAAGGAAGCCCTCCGCGATTATTCCGCCCAAGACCAAGAACGCACGGGCATCGATGAAGCCGAGGCGATCGCCGTCATGCTGGAAAAGTACGATATTGTGCGCGCCCTTTTCCACGGTTTCGATTACCAACGCGGCTTGATAGGTACAGCTCAAGAACGACTGGTGGTGATGGCTGAGGCGATCGAATGGGTTCTGGAAAAACAGCACCAAGCCGCCCAGCAAGAAACCGATGAAAACGCCCAAAAACGCGCCCACCGCCACTATCAAGATGTGGTTTTGGCGTTATCCAAAGCCTTCGCCCTGGCCAGTTCTAGCGATCAAGGCCGCCAAATTCGCGATGAAGTGGGCTTCTTCCAAGCGATCCGTGCTGCGCTGGTGCAATCAACCGCAACTGCTCAACCAACCACGACCGGCCGGGAATTTGCCGTCCAGCAAATGATCGATCGGGCCATTACCTCCACTGAAATGATCGATATCCTCAGGGCGGCTGGGCTGTCTTCCCCGGATCTTTCGATTTTTTCCGATGATTTTTTGCTAGAGATTCAGCAAATGCCCAAGAAGAATCTCGCCCTCGAAGCCCTCAAGCGATTGCTCAATGATGAAATCCACTCTCGCAGTCGCACGAATATTACCGAAGAAAAGAAATTTTCTGAGCGATTGGAAAAGGCGATCGCCCGCTATCACACCAACGCGATCAGCGCCGTTGAAGTGATCCAGGAAATGATTAATTTGGCTCGGGATGTCCAAGCCGCACGGCAGCGGGGTGAGGAGCAAGGTTTATCTGCCGATGAAATCGCTTTTTATGATGCCCTGGCCGAGAATGAAAGCGCGGTTGAAGTGATGGGCAATGACAGCCTGAAAGTGATTGCCCACGAACTCTTGATCAGTTTGAAGTCAAACATCACGATCGATTGGGCCCATCGGGAAAGCGCCCGTGCTCGCCTGCGAACTGCCATTAAGCGCATTCTCAAAAGACACGGCTACCCACCAGATTTAGAAAAAGCTGCGATTCAAACCGTCTTGCAGCAAGCAGAAGCCCTATCCAGTCATTGGATGGGCTGCTAAGTCTCGGAAGCTCCATTTTGTCTAGGAAGCCTTTAGCGGGGCTTCTGGTAAAGCACCTTGCATTCGACCTAGCCAATCGATCAAATTATCCAGTTGCTGTTCCGGTTTCACCACGCCTAAACCGCGCACCATTACCTTTTTGGGCATGTAGACAAAGCGCGATCGCAGGTGGTCGGGCAGGTTTTCGGCTAACAGCTTCCAAGCCGGTTCTTCCATCGGTGTTTCCAGGATCACGTGCTGTTTATTCTCGATCCGAATGCGAGAGAAGCCGAGCTGTTTAGCCACCTGTTTTAGTTCCATCACCCGCAACAGTTGCAGGCAAGCGGGCGGAATTGGGCCGTAGCGATCGCTCCAGTCAGCAGCGATTTCCGTGAGTTCCCGTTTAGTGCTGGCGGCGGCAACCGATCGATAGGCACTCATCTTCTGTTCCAGGTCGGGAATGTAATCGTTGGGGATAAAGGCCGTCAGGTGCAAATCGATTTGGGTGTCGTCCACCTGCGGGATTTCTTGGCCACGAATTTCATCGATCGCCTCTTGCAACATTTCCATGTAGAGATCGAAACCGATCGCTTCCATTTGTCCCGATTGTTCCGCGCCCAACAAGTTACCCACACCACGAATTTCCATGTCGCGCATGGCGAGTTGATAGCCCGATCCCAGTTGGGTAAATTCTTGAATCGCGCGCAGTCGTTTGCGGGCGGCTTCTGATAGTAATCCCTGGCGGTTATAGAATAACCAAGCGTGGGCTTGCACCCCGGCCCGACCGACGCGGCCGCGCAATTGGTAGAGCTGAGATAGCCCAAATTTTTCCGCATCTTCAATCAAAATTGTGTTGACGCGGGGAATATCCAAGCCCGATTCCACAATCGTGGTACAGACCAAAATATCCGCTTCACCACTGCCAAAGGACAGCATGGTGGCTTCCAATTCGCCCTCGTCCATTTGCCCGTGGGCGATCGCAATTCGCAGGCTGGGAACTAATTCCACCAATTGCGTTGCTACCTTTTCAATGCCTTCCACCCGAGGCACTACGTAGAAAATTTGCCCACCCCGATCGAGTTCTTGCCGAATGGCCGATCGCACCGCTTCCGGGTCGTAGGGAGCCAAGTGGGTTTGAATCGGACGGCGGTTGGGCGGCGGAGTTGTAATCAAGCTCATTTCTCGAATGCCCGAGAGCGCCATGTAGAGCGTTCGAGGAATCGGCGTGGCGCTGAGGGTCAACACATCCACTTGGGTTTTCAGGGCTTTGATTTTTTCCTTTTGATTCACCCCAAAGCGCTGCTCTTCATCAACCACTAAAAGACCTAAATCTTTGAACTGAGTGGATTTGCTCAAGAGGGCATGGGTTCCCACCACAATATCCAATTCTCCGGTGGCCAAACGCCGTTGAATTTCCTTGCGTTCCTGGGGCGATCGAAACCGATTCATCAGCCCAATTTGAATCGGATAGGGCGCAAATCGTTCCTTCAACGTGTGGTAATGCTGTTGAGTCAAAATCGTGGTGGGAGCCAACAGGGCGCACTGTCTGCCAGCGGTAACGGCTTTGAAAATCGCCCGCACGGCCACTTCCGTTTTGCCAAAGCCCACATCGCCACAGACCAAGCGATCCATGGGGCGATCGCTTTCCATGTCTCGTTTTACGTCCTGGGTTGCCTTTAGTTGATCCGGCGTGGGTTGGTAGGGGAATGAATCCTCTAGCTCCTGTTGCCAAGGCATATCCGGCGGCAGGGCCACGCCCCGCTGTTCCGATCGCGCCGCATACAATTGCAGCAAGTCCACCGCCAATTTCTTGATCGTTTTGCGAACTTTCGCTTTCGTTTTTTCCCAGGCTTTCCCGGTCATCCGGTGCAATTCCGGCGGGCTATCTTGGGTGCGGCGATAGCGCGACAGGCTGCCCACTTGATCCGCCGCCACCCGCAATAATCCATCGGCGTATTGCAACACCAAATATTCGCGGGTTTGGTTATCAAAAACGATTTTTTCGAGCTTTAAAAACCGCCCAATCCCGTGGTTGCGATGCACCACATAATCGCCGGGAGCCAGCTTGTTGGGATCCACCTGTTTGGAGGTGGCGCGGCGACGTTTGCGCACATAACCGGGCGTGGCCAAGGCGTGCTGACCAAAAAACTCCCGATCGGTCAGCACCGTGATCCGATAGGTGGGCAGCACGAAGCCTTCGAGTTCCGCCAAGCCGGAATATTTGACCGCCACGGGGGTGTGGTTGCCCTGGAGCCGATCGATCGCCTGAAAGTCGCGCGGGCTGGGCACAAACTGCGCCGGACAATCGTGCTCTTGCAGCAGGGCCACGGAGCGGCTGGGCTGGGCCGACAGCAGCCAAATGGCGAATTTGCGATCGACCTCACCGCGAATGAAATCCGCCAACTTGCTGAACTGGTGCGGCGTGGGCGGCACGGGCCGGGAAGCCAAATTAATCGGCCGGGGCGGGTTGGCAATCAGGGGCGAGGCCACCTCCGTTGCCAGCTCACTGAGAAAGAAGCGATCGAACCGATCGAGCGCCGCCAACACCTCGCCAAAGGTGCGATGAATCGGTCGCAGGGGTTCCCCGTGGGGCAAGCTGTCCGGGTGCTGATTGACGATCGCCCAATGCTCACCCACCTGCTCCACCCAGCGATCAGCATGGCCCCCGCAATGGTCGATCTCATCGATCGCCACGATCGTCCCCTCGGGCAAATAATCCAGCAAGCAAGCCGGTTGCTCAAAGGCCCGCCCCAACAGCCGCCGCATCCCTTCCGCGTCCGATCGTAACTCCGCTTCCGCCTCCGATTCGTCCAAGGGTTCCGGCTCCCAACCCAAGGCCGCCCGGACGATCGGCCCAAAATCCGTCGGAGTCAGCACCACCCGCGCCACCGGATCGAGCGATCGTTGATTAGCCGGGTCAAACTCCCGAATTCGCTCCAAAGCGTCGCCAAACCACTCCAACCGCACCGGCAATTCCGACGACACCGGGAACACATCGATGATGTCGCCCCGCTGGCTCCACTGGCCCTCCGTTTCCACCAAGGAAACCCGCTCATAGCCCAGCCGCGCCAGCTTGCGCCCCAAATCGCCCAAATCCGACTCGGCCCCCGGCTCCAGATTGATGCAGTAGGGATCAAAGGCCGCCACGGGGGGCAAGTGCGGCTGCAAGGCGCGCTCGGTGGTGACGATCGCGATCGGCTTCGGGTCACTGTGGAGCGATCGCCCCCGCAAATCCGCCAACACCTGTAACTGACCCCAAAGGGTTTCCTGTTCCGGGTCAAAGGGTTCGTAGGGCGAGGCTTCTGAGGTGGGATAAAAATGCAGGGCCCCAAACCCCATCTCTTCCATTTGGGCGGCCCAGCGGCTGGCTTCCTCCAGCGTCGCCGTCACCACCAGCAGCGATCGCCCCCGCGCCTGGGCCAGGGCCGAAATCGTGAAGGCCTTGGGCAACTGGGCCGCGCCGCTAAAAATCAACTGGCGATCGCGATCGAGCCGTCCTAAAAACTCCTCCGTCAAGGGAGACCGCTGCAAGGCACGAACGATCGACGCGAAAGCCATAATCCAGACCCCTTAAAACCTAAACAGAGCGCCAAAATCCCCACCACAGGGAAATTGTGGCGCTTTTGCAGCGTTAGCGTGAATAGTCAGCCCTTCTGATTCTAGGAGGTTGTTGGGTACATTTACCGACCGGGCGATCGGGCGCGCAACCGCTCAGGAGCCGTAGGGTGGGCAATGCCCACCACTATCTAGCCAAAATAGTATCCATCTTTAAAACAATAATTGCCTTTCACCGTAGGGTAATTGGATTGCTTTCACTATGGACTATAGGTGTAGGTGGGCAATGCCAACCCTACTAGCTCCAAAATTCAACGACAGCCGATTTCACCCGATCACAGAGGACTGTGTAATACATTTCTTGCGTGTTATGGCCGCCCAAGCTTAACTGAAAGACCGGGAATCCCATTCAACGGATCCACGCAGATTTTGTGAAATTACCAAGAACGTGGATGAGTCTAATTCAACAGCATTGTTGAGAAGTCATCGTCTCAACGGATCCACGCAGATTTTGTGAAATTACCAAAAACGTGGATGAGTCTAATTCAACAGCATTGTTGAGAAGTCATCGTCAATGAGTAGCTCAGTCATTGCCAACTAATATTCTCGCCTGAGTTGCTGCTCCCACCGCCACTGCTTCATCTGCCCTCACTGAAGTGGGAATAAAAGATTTTTCCTGAAAAATGCGTTTAGCCATTTCCTTGACTAAGGGCATATAGGTCATACCGCCATCTAAAATCACTTCATCAACGTCAGACGCTGTAATACCTGCATCAAATAAAGCTTTTTGGCAAGGATCGATAGTCTTTTCAATGAGCCGTTGCGCTAGAGATTCTAATTGACTTCTTTTCAGGATATATTCAAAATTTACTGGAGTGCTATCTTTCATTACCAAATACGGAAGATTAATGGCATAGTTCATAGCAATTGATAAAGCTTTTTTAGCTGTTTCAGCTTCCATTTTAATTCTTTGCAGTGCTGACAGCCAAGCTCCCCTATCTACAGCTTTTAAATTAACATTATGGGCATTTTCAATTTTATTAATTAAGAAATTCACAACTGCATCATCAATAGTTTCGCCGCCAAAGTTTGACTCACTTTGGCTAGCTAATACCTCAAAGCCCCCATCAACAATATCCAAAATTGAAATATCGAAAGTTCCCCCACCAAGATGATAAACAGCTATCTTCCCGCACTTCTTGCTTTGCATTCCATGGGCTAGTGCAACCGCAGTGGGATCATCGATCACTCTTAAAACTTCAAGCCCTGCAATTTGCCCCGCATCTTTTATGGCTTGGCGTTGTTGGTCATTAAAATAAGCAGGAACAGTAAGGACAGATTTCGTGACAGCCTCACCAAGATTAATTTCGGCAGCTTCCTTGACTGTCCTTATGAGGTGGGCACAAATTTCTTGTGGAGTAAAAATCTTCCCATTAAACCTTATGGCGGATGCACCATTTCTCTTGCTATCCTCCACTATCGAAAAAGGGACACTGCTTGTTATATCCTGTACTGCTCCGAAACTTCTTCCCATGAGTCTTTTTACGCCATAAAAAGTTCCCTTGGGATTGAGCAAAGCTTGGTTTTTTGCTTTTTGTCCAACCAATACTTCATTTTCTTTAAAAGCAACAATCGACGGAATAATTTTTGCGCCATCTTGATTGACAATGACCACAGGCTGTCCAGTGACTTTATCAATTACTGCGGCACACATGTTCGTTGTGCCTAAGTCAATACCAAGAATATTTTCCGTCATAGCTTTTCTCTTGTTGCGAAAGATGGTTGAGTAGTTGTTGAAAGTACCTAACTATAAATTAGGCAGGTATTTTTCACCATAGTCAGTTGGCTTCAATAATTCTTGGCTGATTTTTATGCAGTGATCACTCAATTATTATTATTTGTCTTTGCGATCAGACGCAGAAAAGTGTAACCATTTATTCGAGAATTTCGGTAATGGCTCCAGAACCAATCGTCCTACCACCTTCACGAATGGCAAAACGCAATCCAACAGTCATAGCAACACCTTTACCTAAATAAATAGTTGCATTAATATTATCTCCAGGCATTACCATTTCAAGGACTTCTTTCTCTTCACTATCACGCAATTCAAATAGCTCACCAGTGACATCTGTAGTCCTAAAATAGAACTGTGGTTTATACTTGGAGTGAAAGGGAGTTTTTCTGCCACCTTCTTCAGATTTTAAAACATAAATTGCAGCTTTGAACTTGGTATGAGCCTTAATACTTCCTGGCTTCGCTAAAACCATTCCGCGCTCAACTTCTTCTTTTTTTGTGCCGCGCAGTAATAAACCAGCCATATCGCCAGCCTCACCACGATCGAGTTGTTTTTTGAACATCTCAACACCAGTAATCGTTGTTTTCAAGACAGTTCTACCCTCTCGTAATCCAACGATTTCAACTTCATCACCGATTTTGATAACGCCCGATTCAATTCTTCCAGTTACAGCAGTTCCACGACCCGTAATAGACATGACATCTTCCACTGGCATCAAAAATGGGGCATCAGTATTTCTGACAGGATCAGGAATTACCGAATCGAGTGCATCCATTAATTTCTCAATAGACGAGATACCATAACCTTTGTCATCTTCCTCACCATTTAGAGCCATCAATGCCGATCCCCGAACAATGGCTGTATTGGCTCCGTCAAATCCATATTTAGTCAATAAAGATCTGATTTCATCTTCAGTCAGTTCAAACATATCTTCATCGTCTACTTGATCACATTTGTTCAAATAAACAATGATGTACGGTACCCCAACCTGACGAGACAGCAAAATATGCTCCCGGGTTTGAGGCATTGGACCATCCGTAGCTGAGACAACCAGAATCGCACCATCCAGTTGCGCCGCCCCAGTAATCATATTTTTCACATAATCTGCATGACCTGGGCAATCAATATGACCATAGTGTCTTCTTTCTGTTTCATATTCAATGTGCGCAGTGTTAATTGTGATACCCCTCTCTCTTTCTTCGGGAGCTTTATCAATTACGCCATAGCTTGTTGCTTTAGCGCGACCTTGCTTAGACAAAACAGTTGTAATAGCAGCCGTTAAGGTTGTCTTACCATGATCAACGTGGCCAATGGTTCCTACATTCAAATGAGGCTTTCCTCTTTTAAAGGTTTTGTCGTAAGTCATAAAATATCTCGCTTCAATCGATTAGAACAGGCAATAGAAGAGACGGCCAACAACTGAAGAGTTATGAAAGCACTACAGTCGTCCAGGCTTCTTGGTAGCGTGCGCCAAACTGGTCTGGCATCTCAGGCGCAAGATAGATCGCTTTTACCGAAACTTTGTCTTGTTTCACCAGAAGCGCCACTCTCAAGGTGTAGGCTTGCCAGAAGCTCAAGCTTATCCATCACCATATTGCTACCTCCAGCAACTCATGTCCTCAATCACGGTGGTCGAGGTGATCGCAACTCCTCAAATAACCCTGTCTAGCCGTTAGCCTGTCGAAGTTTCTGAAGTTGTAAAAATTTACGAACTCGGCAGAATGATCGCCCGTTGTGCCTGCCCTGCCCGATCGCCCCGCGCCGTTAGCTCCACCACCATTCCCGGTTCACCACGCACCAGCCAGACCACCCGCGATCGATCGTCCGTAGGGTCGGCGTGGTCGTAATAGGGCGTAGTTGGTTGGTGCGATCGCCCTGCCAGATGACCCAGGCTCACTTCCGGTTGACCGCTGACCAGCTCCGCACCCGGCGGTAGGACGATCGCCACGACCGAGAGCCAGAGTGCTATCGTAGGCATCGGTTGAGCGTTTCACCGGGCGATCGCAACAGCCCGCCAATTTCCCATGACCGACTGGCTCGAACACAGCGTTCAAGTAGAAGTTCCGGTTCCGATCGAGCATGTGTGGAGCCTTTGGTCTGACCTAGAACAAATGCCCCGCTGGATGAAATGGATTGATTCGGTGCATATTTCCGATGCGGATCCGGAAATTTCCATTTGGCAGTTTGCTTCGGGAAATTTCCGGTTTGATTGGAAGTCGCGGATCGTGCGGCTGGTGGATAACCAAATTATTCAGTGGGAATCGATCGACGGGTTGCCCAACCGGGGAGCTGTGCGGTTTTACGATCGCAAGGGCAGCAGCATCGTGCGCATGAGCATCGCCTACGACATTCCGGGGATCGTTGGGCAGTTGATGGATCGGCTGTTTTTGGGGCGGATTGTGGAATCAACGCTACAAGCGGATTTGGAGCGCTTCCGGGTCTATGCTGAACAGTCCTTGCAACAAACGGGCCCCACTTAAAGCCGTTGTTGGGGCGATCGGGACTGGCGCAACCGGCGTTTGGGGGGCACTGAGCATGGGGCAATCAACGGCTCTAGGTGGCCATGCCCGATCGCACGGTGTTGTTCTGGCGGCTGAGATAGGCCTTCAGGCGCAACAAACTGGTCACATGGCCTAACCGCAAGGGCAAAATCGAGATCCCTTCAACGCGCGATTGCAGCCATCCATCGCCCCAATGCCATTCGTGGTGGCCATCGATCGCCCCGGCCAGAATAAGCGAAAGGCCCCGATCGTTTGCCCATTGAGCATGATGCTGAATTTCCAGGGGCCCCAGCCAACTGGTGTAGGTCGTGCCGGTGACCAGGCGATCGGGCAAATTTGCTGAAAACCGCTGGGGGCCAATCCAATGGGGCCATTCGCTAGGGCGCAGAATGCTATCGCCAATTAGGGTTGCGGAAGCTTCGAGTTCAATGCGCAACTGGGCTTGTTGAAATGTGCCGAACATAGGCTTTGGGGTTCCGTAGGTTGTGCCGTAATTTGGACAGATCCAATGGATACAATGAATTAATAACGCAGGTTAAGAAATGTAAGGGTTTTGTCATGGGCGATCGTCTAATCCGAGCCACTGCCGCCGATGGGGGTATCCGCGCGGTGGGAGCCATCACCACCCGTTTGACCGACGAAGCCCGCGCCAGGCACAACCTATCCTACGTAGCCACCGCTGCATTGGGTCGCACCATGACGGCCGGTTTGCTGCTGGCTGCCAACATGAAGCGCACGGAAGCTCGCGTCAATTTGCGCTTTCGGGGTGATGGGCCCTTGGGCGTGGTGATGGCGGATGCGGGCTGTGATGGCACGGCTCGGGGCTATGTGGGTAATCCTAGTGTGGAGTTGCCACCCAATGCCAAGGGCAAGCTCGATGTGGGCGGGGCGATCGGGAAAGGCTACCTCTACGCTGTGCGTGATTTTGGCTATGGCTATCCCTATTCCAGCACCACGGAAATTGTGTCTGGGGAAGTGGCTGAGGATGTGACGCATTACTTGGCGAATTCTGAACAAACGCCTTCGGCCCTTTCCTTGGGGGTGTTTGTGGAGCCAGACGGGGTAACAGCGGCCGGAGGATTGCTGATTCAGGTCATGCCGCAGGCCTCGATCGAGGATTCGGCCCTGGCGCTGTTGGAAAGCCGCATTGAAGCCCTTCAGGGGTTCACCCCACTCTTGCGGAGCGGCAAGTCTTTGCCCGAGATCCTGCAAGATTTGTTGGGGGACATGGGGTTGGAAATTTTCCCGGAAGTGCAAATGTTGCGATTCCACTGTGGTTGCACCAATGAGCGTGTGCTGCGGGCCCTGAAGACGTTGGGCGAAGATGAACTTCGGGACATGATTGTCAAGGACGGCGGCGCAGAGGCCACCTGCCATTTCTGTAATTCGGTCTATCAAACGGATGTTTCAGGCTTGGAGCAACTGATTCAAGAATTACGGGCCGAGGCGGCGAATTCCTAGATCAACGCCATCGAGGCAACTTTTTTGCGCAGGGGGCTTGCATCTCTCGGAAAATTTGCTAAACTTGGTTTCGCCGCACCACGGCGCGGGGGTTTAGCTCAGTTGGTAGAGCGCCTGCTTTGCAAGCAGGATGTCAGCGGTTCGAGTCCGCTAACCTCCATTTAGATCTCAACAAATTAAGACAACTTAAATCTTGGAAGCCATGGCAGCATTTTTAGCGTGGTCTTCGGGGCTAGCTAGTAGCGCGACAGGCATAATGCATTAGGTCAAAGTTGCAGGGCTAGTCGTGGTAACAAGGGGCTTAAGCCCCTTGCTGCCTAACGATCAGGTGACGGTAACAGTCATATAGTCTGACCCAGTGAATTAAGGCAGCCGCGCTACTAGAGTTTGGTTGATGGCTCTCGCCCTTGATTCCGCTGGGCTGGCTCTAGTGGGCTGTGGCGATCGGTTGGGGGCATGAAACCAGCCCGCAAACCACCGCCATCGATCGGGGCCAGGGGTCAAATTGACCGGCCCCGATCGGGCTAGTTGATCACTGGAACGGTGTTGCTGAGAGAGTTGGGTCTCAACGCGCCGGCCTGGATGTTATTTGCGATTATTTGCGATCGATCCAAACCTTCAGCGCTTCGAGTTGCAAACCATCACCCCGCAGACCGCAGAACTCGCCACCACTCAGCACATTGGAGTTGCCATAGCGGGCAAAGTGTCCTTGGTAGAAGAGTTGATAGCGATCGGCTTCGGGGCCCGTCAGCTCGATCGTGAATCCTTCTAGGCGGCGACTCTCGCGGCGGGATCCGACATATTCCCCTTCACCCACCCAAGCCGTGTCACCGGTGCTTTGCAGGTGACCCATGTAGCGGATGCCCAAACCGGGAATCGGTTGCTTAAAGCGAATTTGCATCCCTTCGATGGCGCGAGATTCGCCGATGGTTCCAGCAAATTCCCGATCGCTGAAGGTGCGATCGCCAATGCCGCCGATGTGTACCATCACTTCCAATGCCACCGTGCCAACTGTCGAAGCCGTGGCCCCAAAAATCACATCGTTGGCTTGCAAAGGCGCGACCGTTTGGGTGTTGGGGGCTTCGCGGGGAGCGGGGGCCGCTTGACCACCTACTTGCAGCTTGCCTCGGGACGCGGCCACGGCCAGCGATCGACCAAAGGAGCGGGCCACGGTATCTTCCAGTTGCACCCAGCGATCGTCATCTAGGCGATCGGCCTCTTCCAACAGGGTCAAAAGGGCACAAAGGGGATGATTGCCCTTCACCAAGGAAATGGCCACCTGGGGCAAATTTGTGGGCACAGCGGTGGCCACTAGGCCGCGCACCTGCCGCGCCTGGGTTTGGCAATCTTCAAGGGCCCCTTGGGCATCGCTGCTGCCGCTGTAGCGAATGGACAGCAGGCGATCGAGCATGGCCAGCGCCTGTTGTTGAACCGCTTCCGGCGATCCAATGGGCATCAAGGAGCGAATAAAGGCTTCCAGTTCCCGCACAGAAACCAAGTTGGCCGGAATGGCTCCCCCTGTTAAACCCGCTTCCTTGGCTAGGGCGATCGCGCGATCGCGCAGGGTTTCAAAAACTTGTTGATAGCGGGCAGCTTCCTGGAGCAGACCGGCGCTGGGTGGCGTACCCAAATTGGTTAACTCACCGGCCGCCAGGGAAAGCCGGGTCCCCAAGCTGTTGTAGCTACTGGCGAGGGCGCTCAACTCTTGCAGCAGGGTGTCGAGGGCGAGCATAGGAAATTCAGTTTGAAGGGATTGAGTTAGTTGAATGGACTCCTGGGCAATGGTTTGGGGTATGCACAATTGGGGTGCGACTGACGATTCGGCATCTGTGATTCATCGTCTGTGATTCAGCATCCGTGATTCAGCATTCGCGAATCTTCGATCCCCAACCCGATCGATCTGATTCGATCAATCAGGCCAATTGTGCTGGATTAACCAAGCCTAGTGGAGCCAACGATAACCATACCACCGGCTCTAATCGGCCAATGAATTAATGAATTTATGAGTTTGTGTATAGGTTTGTGGAAATTGAGTTTGTGGCACTGGGTTGATGGGCGGTAATTGATCCACGGGCGATCGGTTTGCAGTAGAGACGATCGCACCGTGGCGTTTCAACCCCTTGGGTTAATTGATAGCCGCTGGTTTCATACAATTGCACGGCCGTTGCAAGGACGCTGGCGGTTTCCAACCAAGCAATCTGGAAGCCACGCCTAGCCGCAGCTTGCTCCAGTTGTTGCAACAGCCAGCGCCCCAAACCCTGGCCACGGGCCAATGGAAGCAGATACATTTTTCGGATCTCAACCGCGCGATCGCCTCGGTCGATCGGATAGTAGGCTCCAGTGCCTACGAGCTGCGACCCTTGATAGATCACCCAAAATTCTCCCCCGGTCGCAAGATAACAATCTTCCACGGCCAGGACATCTCGATCGGCCCCTGTCGGTTCCCAAGGCAGACCATACTCCGTCAGCACAGTACGGATCACAGTTGCGGCAGCCGCCCGATCGCGAGGTTGCCAATCCTGAATCCGAAACCCCTTAAACACTGCTTCCATGGCATCTAACAGGCAGGATTCCAACCCAAGCGGTTTCCACTAGGCCGCCAAGGGATTAAAAGTCGGCTCCAGGGTTTGTTGTTCCCAAGCGGCCAATGCCGCCGCTTGCGATTCGTAGATGGGAAACACCCGATCGAGCTGAGCAATTTCAAACACCATCCGCACCGGATCCGAGGGTGCACAGAAGAGCAGCGCTCCACCCTGCTGTCGAGCCAATTTGAAACCAGCAATGAATGCCGAAAGACCGGAACTGTCGATTGAACTCACCTGAGATAAATCCAGCAACCAAACCGGGGCGGAAGTGTCCGTAGCGCTAACTTCCTGGGCCAGTTGCTCAAATTGTTGACGCAGATCGGCGCTGCTGTGGGTGTCGCAGCGACCTTGGAGTTCGAGTACATGAGGGCTGTACATCATGGGCACCATAAACCTTCCTAGAGAGCGAGCATTAACAACCGGCTCGGGGCCGGCCCCGTGTTTCGAGCCACGGGTCTATTCTGCTAATTGGAGGAGAGTGGAGGTGCGGCGGCGATCGCCCTAATAGGGTAATCGCGATCGCAAGTTACACGGGGCTAACTGGACTACCAAATGGGGCGCACCCCCGATCGTTGCCCGTTACCAAGGCTATTTTGTCAAGAGAGCGGCCCAACACACCCTGGAAAAGGTTCGGAGATTACGACCTGAGACGGGCGGTGATGGTTCCAGCCGTTGTTCCTCGATCGGGCTGTTGGCTCAGGGAGTCAAGGGGCTGAAACGTTGCGATCGACCCGGTTTTCTGTTGATGAACCCCAGCGTGGCCCCCGGAGCCAGGTTGCGCCCGCCGCTGGGCGATCGGCTAAAGGCGGCAATCACGAAACTGTGCCGGTCAAATCACTCGGATGAAAGTACTCATAAATTTGTTGGGCCAAGCGGGGGCCAACGCCGGGGACTTCCTGTAACTGGGTAGGTGTAGCCTCGCGGATGTAGTCGATCGAGCGGAAGTGGGCTAACAGTTGCTTTTGGCGATGGTGTCCCAAGCCGGGAATCTCTTCGAGGCGCGATCGCCGCATTCGTTCCGTGCGTTTTTGGCGGTGGAAACTGACCGCAAATCGGTGAGCCTCGTCCCGCAAACGGCGCACCAACTGCACCCCCGGCTGCTCTGGATCCGTACGTAGGGGCTGGGATTCTTCGGGCAAAAAGATTTCCTCGTGTTTTTTAGCCAGGCTCACCACCCGCAGCTCATCCAACAAATCCAGATCCCGCAACACGGCAACCACCGCCGACAGTTGCCCCTTGCCTCCATCAATCACAACCAAATCTGGCCAATCTTGGGTTTGACGCTCACGCCCACCCAAAACGCTCAGCGCCGCATTGGGTGCGCTACGGGGTTGGTAATCGCGGAATCGCCGCCGAATGGTTTCCGCCAAGCTGGCGAAGTCATCGGAGTGGCCGGGGCCAATTTCAGGGTTCCGAATTTTGTAATGACGGTAATGTTGCTTGGCAGGCAAGCCATCCACAAACACAACCCGCGAGGCCACCGCATCGGATCCCTGGATGTGGGAAATGTCATAGCACTCAATCCAACGGGGCAGATCGGGCAAGTCCAAGAGATCTGCCAGATCCTGGAGGGCGGCTTGGTTTCGATCACTGCTGCGTTGGGTGCGGGCTAGCTCGTAGTCCGCGTTGCGGGCCACCAGAGCAATCAAGTCCGCTTTCAGTTGCCGTTGAGGGGTTTCGATCGCCACCTTGCGGCCCCGGCGCTCACTCAGCCAGTCCGCTAGCCAAGGCCCGTCGGGCAATTCGTACTGCACCAAAATCTCCGCCGGAATTTCAACGGATTCCACGGTGCTGTAGTGCTCTTCGAGGGCCTGTTGCAAAATTCGCCCCAAAACGCTGGGGGCAATGGCTGGGGCCATAACTGGCGGAATGGCGGATTCGGTTTCGGCAGCAACTTCGGTCGCGGCTGGGGCGATCGCTTCGGTGACAACGGGCGATCGGGACTCGGATGTTATGGGGGCCGTGGTGGTCGGTGCGGGAATTTCCGCCACAAAACCCAACCGTCCCACCAGCCGCCCGGCCCGAATTTGGAACAGTTGAATGCAAGCATGGCGATCGCTGGTGGCCAGGGCGATCGCATCGCGAGAAACCCGATCGTTGGGCAGCTCCACCTTGCGATCGGCCCCCAACTGTTCCAAGCCTCGCAGTCGATCGCGCAACTGAGCAGCCAGCTCAAAATTCAGTTCCTCCGCTGCGGCAATCATCTGCTGCTGGAGTTGCTCCATCAACTCGCCCGATCGTCCCTGAAACACCATGGCCACCTTCTGCACCGTTTGGCGGTAATTCGCTGGTGTAATCAAACCCTGACAAACACCCGGGCAGCGACCAATGTCGTAGTTTAAGCAGGGGCGATCTCGAAACAAGGGCTTTGGCCGTTGCCGCAAAGGAAACAAACGCTTCACCAGCCGCAACGTTTCCCGCAAGGCCCGCGCATCGGTGTAGGGGCCGTAGTAGCGATCGCCGGGTTGGCTCAGCTTGCGTTTGCGGGTAATGAACAGCCGAGGATAATCCTCCGACCAAGTAATGCAGAGATAGGGATATTTCTTGTCATCCTTCAGCAGCGTGTTGAAGTGGGGTTGATGCTGCCGAATCAGGTTAGCCTCCAAGGCTAGGGCTTCCGATTCCGTATCGGTAACGATGAATTCAATCTCCGCCACCTGCCGCACCATCAGTTCCAGGCGCGGACTGTGCAGTTGCTCCCCGATCGGCTTGTTGGACTGACCCTGAAACGGCCGGAAGTAAGAGCGAACCCGCGATCGGAGGCTTTTGGACTTGCCTATATAAAGGATGCGATCGCGATCATCCTTCATGAAATAAACCCCCGGCTCCCGAGGCAACTCGGCCAAGCGGGTCACCAAACGGGGGCGATCGTGAATGAGCAACCGTTGATTAACGCCCATGCTGACCCGAATTTCATCAAAATCATCCCACCCCTGTACAATGCCTCATAACCTGAGCCACGATCTCCACCACCTCTCCCAATTTTCCCGTGAATCTTGGGGAACCCATTGGAGAGCCTAGTCGTCAAGGGCTTCAGCTAGACAGTATCAGTCAACCTAAGGTAAACTTGCGCTGGCTGTACGAGTCTTTTTGGCAGTCTCAGATCAACAGAAAGCTCATAAGCTGCCTGTCACTGGATGCAACGCTGAATTGTCGATCGTTTGGTACAAGCACAGACATACAGCTACAGCAAATTTCAGAGGAGTGGAATAAGTGACTCAGTTCGGCAACAACCTACCCAACTTTTTGATTGGGTCTGGCGTAGATACCCTGATCGGTCTGGGGGATGCTGACTCGCTCGTCAGTAGCACCGCCGGCCGTAACGCAATTTTCGGTAACGCAGGCGCTGACTCGCTGATCAGCCAAGGTGGCGCTGACACCATCTACGGTGGTCAAGGCGCTGACATCATCCGCAGCCGCGGCGGCTCGCTGCTGTACGGCGATCGCGGCAACGACACGATCGTGGGTGAGGCTAGCTCCACTGGCATCATCGGCGGTTCGACTGCTGGTGGCGGTGACACCGTATATGGTGGCGAAGGCGATGACTCGCTGGTTGCTAACTCCGTTGGCCCTTCGTCCCTGTTCGGTAACCAAGGCAACGACGTACTGGTAGCTGGCAATCGGGCCGACACCCTGTACGGTGGTCAAGGCAACGACACCCTGACCTCGACTGTTGGTGGCCTGCTGTACGGCGATCGCGGCAATGACAGCATTGTTCTGAGCGGTTCCGGCGTTGCTGGTGCAACCACGGTTTACGGTGGCGACGGCGACGATGCAATCACCGGTGGTGGCCGTACCCTGCTGTTCGGTAACCAAGGCAACGATACGATCACGGCTGGTGCCGCTGACTCCGTATACGGTGGCTCGGGCGCTGATGTGTTGACCGCTAGCGGCTCGGGTGCCTTCATCTCTGGCGACCTGGGTAACGATATCCTCCGCAACACCGGTGCTAACAACACCCTGGCTGGTGGCGAAGGCGACGACACGATCACCTTTGACGGTGGTGCTGCCTTCTCGACCGCGTCCGGTGGTGGTGGCAAGAACTTCCTGCAAATCCTGCCCACCATCACGGGTTCGGGTAACGTGCTGATTGCCGGCAGCCTGGGTGACACCCTGGTCGGCGCTGGTGCGAACACGATCCAAGGTGGCGCTGGTGATGACTCGCTGGTTTCCCAAGGGTCGAACGTCACCCTGGTGGGCGGCGCTGGTCGCGACACCTTCAACGTGTTGGCCGGTGGCGCAATCTCCGGTTTCAACCCCGGCGAAGGCGACACGATTCTCTCGGGTACTGCTCCCTTTACGATCATTGCTGGCAGCACTGGCTTGTACCTGACCGGTACCCCGAACCGTGACACCCTGACCGGTGGCGCTGGTAACGATACCCTGGAAGGTCTGGGCAATGCTGACATCCTGACCGGTGGTGCAGGCGCTGACGTGTTCCTGTTCAAGGGCGTTGCCATCAGTGATGTGGCTTCAGTCGCCTTCAGCAACAACGTTCTGCAGGTGGGTGGTACCCTTGGAGCTGGTACCCAAGCTGCGGTTGTTCAGGATGTTGTCTATTTCACTAGTCTTCCCAATCCTGCTCATGGGCAGTCTACTGGTGGTAACGCAGCAGGCACAACTGCAACGTACAGCTTTGCCGGCGCTGGTACAGTATCTAGCCTTGGCGGAACCTCTGGTACGTTTATTGCTCCTCCGTATGGTGCTGCGTTGTCTGTAACCTACGGTACGACCGGTGGGGTGGGTACGGTGGTTACTCCCTCCTTTGGTTCATACCAAGCCACAGGCACAACTGCAGTTGTACCTGTATCGGGCTTCGGCTATGCGCTGAGCGGCTTCGACACCATTACAGATTTTGAGACGGGTGTTGATCAAATCCGACTGGAAGGTCGCCTATTCAGTACCGGTGCTAGTTTCCCGAATGCTAATGCGCCTGGTGCGTTCCTCTCAGTTACTTCTATCACTGGGACTAATGTTAGCAACCTTGTCAATAAAACTGAGTTGCTAATCTACGCACAGGATAGTGGAATCCTGTACGGCCGGGCAGTAGCTGGTGGAACTAACACCAACACTGCGGGTACAGGATTGGGGAGTCAGTACGTTTACAGTCCGACCCCGGTTCCTGCGTTCGGTACGCTGGCTTCTCTTAACGGTCCTGGAGATCAGAAGGTTATTATTTCTTCGCCTGGTACCGTTTCCGTGGTTGGTACAAACAGTAACCATGTTGGCACGGTTCAGTACTTCCTTCTGCCTCAGACTCCGATTTCGGGTGTTGCATTCAGTAACTCTGGTACCAACACCGTCAGCAGTGTACTGCCAATCCCATTTGCGCAAGTGCTCAGGGGTGGTGCACCAGTTACTGGTCTGACCTATGGTCGCGATATCGTGATCTTCTAAGGTTTGGTAGATTGACTCTCAAGGCAGAGTTTCGACTCTGCCTTTCCTCCCCAGCTCGGATTCCGGGTCTGGGGAGTTTTTCTTTGGGTGTATAGGGCCGATCGCCCGCTTAAACCGTGTCAGAAGGTAGGCAGCAGTCGTTGGGGAAAATGTTAGAAATTGATCAGAGTTCTGAAATATTTGCAAATTTAGTCAAGCTAGCTATATTTTTGACGCAGTACTTTCCGTAAGTCATTACTATGTCAAATTCGGGATATTAATCAATGGCTGATCAGGGTTAGGTTGTGGTGAAATCCTAATCTCTGATTTAAAAAATGCCAATTTGTCTATGTAAAAAATGATGCTTTTGATTGCGTCCCATTGGTTCTACTCACGGAAATCGGATCGGTTATAAAGGATCTGTAATCAGGACTAAAATGGGTTAATTAGGCTCTTAAAGTCATTAAACCTAGGACAAAATTAATGCCTTTAAGAGAATTTTTGACCGTAAAAACGGGGTCGCCTTGTATTTGTTAATTGAGTTGAGATCTTGCTTGTGTTGAGCATGACCCGACTGGGATGTCAGCGTGGGGTTTATTGATTCGAGTATTGATTTTTAAGGGGCAAACAAGAACGCGGTCATGGTTGATGCGACTGGTGGAGTTGGATTGCTTGCCGTTTTTGATTAGTCAGGAGTGTGAGGCCTGTGGTGGATGGAGATCGATCGAGCCGATATCGATCGCGCTGGTGGTCAGTTCTGGGATGTTTGGTCACAGTCATGGGTTGGGGATGGGTTGAATTATCGGTTTTGGCACAACCATCGGTGAAGTTACCGTCGGTGACTGGGGCGGCCCGTTGGCAACCCGCACCGCCACCGATCGATCAAATGCTGAAAGCACCGGCCACGCCGATCGTGATGGTTTCCCCTAACCGGCGCTACACGATCGAGCTGTTACCGGTGGGGATGGCGGCCCTTGTTGATCTGGCTGCTCCGGCTTTACCCTTGGCCGGTTTGCGCATTAATCCCCAAACGAACGGCCCCTCGCTGGGGACTTACTATCGCGGCATCACCATTACTGAGCTAAGTACAAGACAACGACAGGCGGTATCCTTACCGGCTAACAGTCGCCTCAGTAATCTGCGCTGGTCACGGGACGGCCGATCGCTGGCCCTAACTCAAACAACCGATCGCGGACTGGAATTGTGGGTCATTGATTTGGAAACGGCTAGCCCCCGAATGTTGACGGGGCCAATTTTGAATGGGGCTTACGGGCCGCCCTGCGATTGGTTGCCGGGGACAGAGGGCTTGGTTTGTAAGGTCATTCCTACCGATCGGGGTGCGCCTCCACCCATGCCAGTGCCGCCCGAGGGGCCGATCATTGAGGATCACGACGGACAACGATCGCCCAATCGCACCTACACCAATCTGCTCAACAGCCCCCACGATGAGGCCCTCCTGAGGCATTACCTAAGCGCCACGATCGAGCAGATTGATCTACAGGGTCGTCGCTCATTACTGCTCCCCCCGGATTTGTACGACCACGTTACACCCTCGCCCAACGGTCAACATCTACTGGTCGAAACGGTGGAAACGCCTTTTTCCTATAAGGTACCGATTGATCGTTTTCCCCGTCGCATTGCCTTGCATCACCTCAATCAAGGGCGAAACCAAGGGCGATCGCAGATCTTGACCCGCTTGCCCTTGGCGGATAACTTACCGCTCGGTTTTGATGCTGTGCGACCGGGTAAACGGTTATTTGGGTGGCGAACCGATCGCCCCGCCACGCTCTATTGGGTTGAAGCCCTGGACGGGGGCAATCCAGGACAGGCCGCAACCGATCGGGATGCTCTCTACGTCCAGGAAGCCACTGCCTTGGATCAGCCACCTCAGCGGCTTTGGCAGTCCTCATTTCGGTTTCGCTATGCCTGGTGGGGCAATGGCAACCTGGCCCTGATTGAGGAATTTTGGTTCGATGAACGGCGGGTGCGGTTGTGGCAAGTGGCTCCCGATCGCCCCGGCGCGGCCCCCTTGCTGCGGGGCGATCGCAACTATCAGGATCGATACCGTGACCCCGGCGACCCTTTGATGGCTCAAGGGCCCTATGGCCTCGAAGTGTTGCGGCTGGCGACCGATCAACAATCCCTTTACCTCGTGGGTCAAGGGGCCTCGCCTCAGGGCATCCATCCGTTTTTAGACCGCTGGAACTTGGTAACCAATCAAACGGAGCGGCTGTGGCAGGCCACTGATCCTTACTATGAATATCCGATCGACCTGCTCAGTCAGGGTCAACTGCTTACCCAACGGCAATCCCAGCGCGAGGCTCCCAATTACTTTTTGCGGAACTTAGCCAGTTCCGAAAGCCCAGCCCAGCCCTTGACCCAATTTGCCGATCCCATCCCCGCCTTGGCTGACATTCAGCAAGAGATTGTCTACTACCAGCGGGCTGATGGTGTTCCCCTCTCCGCCACGCTCTATCTGCCTCCCGGTTACGAACGCGATCGGGATGGGCCCTTGCCCATGGTGTTTTGGGTTTATCCCGAAGAATATGCTGATCGAAACACCGCCGGGCAGGTCACCACCTCCGCCAACTTCTTCAGTCGCCCTGAAGCCGATTCACCCCTGTTTCTGTTGGCCTTGGGCTATGGGGTATTGCTCGATCCTAGCCTCCCGATCGTGGGTGAAAACGGCGCAGAACCCAATGACACCTACATTGAGCAACTGATCGCGGGAGCCGAAGCGGCGGTGAACTATGTGGTCGATCGCGGCATTGCCGACCCCAAGCGATTGTTAGTGGGGGGCCATTCCTACGGAGCCTTCACCGTGGCTAACCTGCTGGCCCATACCAATCTCTTCAAGGCCGGGATTGCCCGTAGCGGAGCCTATAACCGTACCCTCACCCCCTTTGGGTTTCAGGGCGAACAACGCACCTACTGGCAAGCCCAAGAAACCTACACCCGTCTGTCTCCCTTCACCTTTGCCGATCGCATTAATGAACCCCTGCTCCTGATTCATGGTCAGCGAGATTCTAATCCTGGTACTTATCCCATTCAAAGTGAACGGATGTATGATGCCATGCGCGGATTAGGGGGAACAGCGCGGCTGGTGCTGCTGCCCTACGAAGACCACGCCTACGAGTCCCAGGAAGCGATCGGTCATGTGTTGTGGGAGATGGCCCGTTGGTGTGATTTGTATATTGGCACTTCCACAGTGCAGCGGCTACGGATGGATTTTCAGCAAGCCCATGCCCATCCCTAGAGCTGTGAGTTTGTCCCGACTGGGCTGGGCAATCCAATCCTGACTCGGCAGTTCTGAATCCCTCTCAACCAGCTAGCTGAACCCCAAGGCTAGAGCACTTGATGGGTGTAGGCATGTTGCTTCACGTTGTCTTCGGGGCGCACCATGCTGTTGGCGTTCAGAACACGCTTGCGATCGACCGAGTGATTCAAATCCGTGCGCCGTTGCCCGATCGGGATGTGTTGTTGGGCGCTGGGTCGGCTGCGGTAGGTGCGAGCCGCCGCGATCGCCCGTGGTTCAAAATCAGCACACCAATGGGATTCGGGCGGGAACCCTTCCGGCAACTGTCCCGCCGCACTGGCAGCCAAAGCCGCTTCGATCGGCAGGGCGATCGCCCACTGATAAGAGGTGGGAATGCCTTGCAAAATCGTTTCTAGGGCTGCTGAAGGAATCGGCTCAATGAGGCTGACTGACTGCAACTCGCCCTCTTCTTTGAGAAAGCAAGTGGCCAAGCCCAAAACCAAATAATCTTGATTGCTTAAGTCGGTGACGTGGGAGGGAAGGCTCATAGAGCAATCAATCAACTTCATGAGTTTTGGTCAGTAACCCAGCTTAAGGCCACGATCATCGCGATCGAATTGGTCTTGCATTACCTCAACTCGTTCTCTCACCAACATTTCAGCCCCTAGATGACCCGCGCATTCGGCCTCTTGGCTTTGGATTTACTTTGGATTTGCACTAAATTTGCACTGGATTTGCTGCGAACCAGTCAGCGTGACATCGTTCTAGGCGATCGCTGCGATTTGCCAGCACAAGACCGTTCCAGGCGATCGCCCCGAATCCAAACCTTCATCGGCATGATGCAGATTTTGCAATTTATGATTTTGCAACTTATACAGAGGCAAGCAACAGAGGCAAACATTACCCAATGGCTTCTACACTCTAAATCAGCCCAAAGTTAGACTTCATCAGTCATTGAGCGACTTTTTTCCTCAGACTTCCTTGGGGTCATGTTAAGTTATTTGCCAACCGGCGGGCCGCATTCTCTCCTCCTGCACCGACGGGCCAGCAACGAGGAAAAGCTGTGAGTCAATCAGATTCGGGATTTACAGATTTACCACCAGCCCCTAGCCAGGGTGGTGAGGGATCGACAGCGACTCCGGCTGATCCATTGCCAACGCTGCCGCCAACGGTTGCCACACCACAACGGGCAGCCTTTCCTTGGCCTCGGTGGTTGCGTTTGCCCTCCCGATCGACCCGCCACCCCTCCGATGGCCGTCCCCGCTCCTTTGGTAAATATTGGGGAATCCTGATTGGGATCAGTTTTTTAGGTGGCAGCACTGCCCTTGGCTGGGCCGGCTGGCGTTCCGTCAAAGCCTTTGAGGATACTCTGCCTTCTGCCCAAGATGTCTTCACGTTTTCCCGCGATGGCACGGTCACGATCATTGCTGCCGATGGCACGATTTTGCAGCAACAGGGGCCAGCAACCCGGGAAAAAACGCCCCTGAAGCGAATTCCCAAAAAGTTGCTCCAGGCGTTTATGGCCGCTGAAGATCGGCGGTTTTATGAGCATGACGGGGTTGATGCGATCGGGATTTTGCGCGCTTCCTGGACCAACCTGCTCGCGGGAGAGGTGGTGGAAGGTGGCAGCACCATCACCCAACAGCTAGCACGGATTGTTTTCCTGAACCAAGAGCGCAGCGCCACCCGCAAACTGCGGGAAGCGCTGTTGGCGGCCAAAATGGAGCGATCGCTCACCAAAGACCAAATCGCCGAAAGCTACCTGAATTTGGTCTATCTCGGCTCCGGAGCCTATGGGGTTTCCGATGCGGCTTGGGTTTACTTTGGCAAAAGCCTCGATCGCCTCACCCTGGCGGAAATGGCAACCCTGGCCTGTTTGGCTCCCGCCCCGAGCTATTTTTCGCCCCTGGTTAACCCGGAAATTACCAAAGAGCGCCGGAACATTGTGCTCGATCGAATGGTGGTGGCCGGTTTCCTGAGCGCGGCTGAAGCTGACGCAGCTCAAAGCGAGCCAATTACCCTCAACCAAAAAATTCCGCGCCGCCTGATCGTCACGGCCCCGCACTTCACGTCCTATATCCTGCAAGAGCTGCCCAAACACCTGCCTTCGGAAGTGATTGAGCGCGGCGGTCTGACCGTTGAAACCACCCTCCGCCCCGACTGGCAAACAGTCGCTACCCGCGCGGTGCAGGAGGCTGTCCAAAAACGCGGTCGATATCAACGATTTTCCCAAGGGGCTTTGGTGGCGATCGACCCGCGCACCGGGGAAATTCGAGCCATGGTGGGCAGCGGAGACACCAATTTCACCGCCAGCCAATTCAACCGCGTCACCCAAGCCAAACGGCAGCCCGGCTCCACCTTCAAAACCTTCGTCTACAGTGCCGCCATTCAAGCGGGGATGTCTCCCTATGCGGGTTATGCGGACGAACCCTATCGCATTGGGGGATACGAACCCAAAAACTTTAGCGGTAAGTTCTCCGGTTGGCAGTCGGCCACTGCGGCCTTGACCAAATCCGTGAACATCATTGCCCTGAAGGTGATGCTGGATGTGGGGCGGGAAAACGTGATTGACCTGGCCCGCAAGATGGGCATTCAGTCAGAGTTAAAGCCCACCTACTCCTTGGCCCTGGGGGCTTCGGAGGTGAATTTGCTGGAACTGACGGCGGCCTATGGCACATTGGCCGCTAAGGGTAAACATTTCCCCACCTACGGCATTCGGCGGATTCGCGATCGCCGAGGTCAGGTGATCTATGAAAATAAAACGGCCCCCGTCGTAGCCTTGAACACCAATGATGCGGCGATCATCAACTGGATGTTGCAGCAGGTGGTGAATGACGGAACTGGGGCCCCCGCAGCCCTGGAAGGCCGCCCGGTGGCGGGTAAAACCGGCACGTCGGATAAGGCGCGGGATCTTTGGTTCATTGGCTTCATTCCGCAATTGGTGACCGGTGTTTGGTTGGGGAATGACAATAACCAACCCACCTATGGAGCCAGTGCGGCGGCGGCGGCCACTTGGAACGACTTCATGAAAGAGGCCGTGAAGGGGTTCAAGGTGGAAACCTTTGACAAGCTGCCGAACCTGTCTGGCCGTCGCTTCCGACCCAAGAAACGGGCTGATCGGGGTTCCCGGGAAGGCCAGGCCGCTTCCGAGGACGATCTGAAGCGTCGTCAACAGGAGGATCGCGAAGAGGAACCCCGGAGCGGCAGTTCATCGGAGCGTTCCCCGCAACCCCGGAGCGGTGAATCGCGATCGGGTCGTGGCGAAGAGAGCCGTGGCGAGGGTGAGCGTCGTTCCCCGCGTTCCAGTGCCCCAAGTCCGGCGGTAGCCCCAGCCCGCTCCGGATCTTCGGAACCGGCCGCCCCAGTTCGCTC
>NZ_LIRO01000034.1:0-46043 GCF_002742025.1 Limnothrix sp. PR1529 | reverse complement strand
TTGGGGGCTGGGCTGGCGGGGGTGGCGGGGTTGGCCGTGGTCGGGGCGATCGTGCTGCTGTTGGTGGCGGGGGTCACCTCCCTCAGCTTGGGTCTGGCCTTTGCGCTGCCGGGCCACGTGGAATTAATTGCCGCCATTTTTATCACCAACTTGCCCCTGCTCTTTGCCAGCACGGCCTTAGCTCCCTTGTCGTTCATGCCCGGTTGGTTGCAGTGGGTGGCGGTGTTGAATCCCTTGAGCTACGCGATCGAACCCATTCGCTATCTTTATCTGCATCCGGACTGGAGTTTTAGCAGCATTGTCATGCAAGCGCCCTTTGGATCGGTTAGTTTTGGTATGGCCCTCGGGGTTCTATTCATTTTTGATTTGGTGGCGATCGGGCTTGTGCGGCCATTGCTGCAACGGCGGATGGCATAGGGCGCTGGATCGCAGGAGCAGGCTAGACGTGGCATGGAGCAGAATCTAAAAGACAAGCTGGATTGCTTTTTAGCATCCCCCTATGGACGCACGATGCTGGGGGAATACGCTTACCTCCATGCCTCGGAATGGTTGCAACAATATTGCGAAGCGGCCGGCGCAATGGCGAATTTGCCGGATTGGTTGCTCCTCCTGTTGGATTTGGGGCAAGAGTCGGCGGAGATTTTTGCGAGTTTGACCGATGCCGGAACCCTGGAAACCGATCGCAAAACCATGTCCCTGTTGCTGGAGCGGCGGGGGCCCCTGTTGGCCCAAACCAGCGGCCGACTGCGACAGACCTTGGAACTCCATCGCCCGGGCCTTGACCTCAGCCAGGATGCGATCGAAGACGCTAGCCTATTGGCATCAACCCATCCACCGCGATCGGGGTTGGCGGGTTCCGGCCGTCGCGACAACATCGTGAATCGCAACCACTGGGAACCGAAGGCGGACTTTTTGCCTCACAGTGAAAGGCGGGTGATTGGCGATGTGGGGGGCACCCCTCTGCTGTTGGTGGGCTACGAAAAAAACCAGTCCCGATCGCCCATGGTTGCTCGCGCCACTTCCGGCAACCCTCAACAGGATTCGCTGTTTGCGGTTCCCCTGTCCGATTTGCTGGTGCATTCTAACGAACCCGTTAATATCCCTGAATTGGAGTTAGCTGAATCATGAGCCATCCCTCGATCGCTCCCTCGATCGCCTGGTTGTCGGGATCCTCGATCGTCACCGTCTTGAGCATTCTGGCCTTGGGCAGCAACCCCGCGATCGCCCAATCCTCGGCCCTGGGTGACCCAAATGCCAATGGATCGTCCGGTGATGTGCGCCCCAATGAAGTGTTTCAAGGCTCCGGCGTTTCTGCCCAAGATTTGATTCGCAACATCATGTTGGCCCCGGGGCAAACCCTGGATGATTTCAATCAACAACAGTCGGGACGGATTGACAACGCTGCCAATGAGTTTTTGCGCCAGCGCCAGCAGCGATTGGAACAAAACGGCCAAGGCGGTGCTAGCGTGACTCCCAGTAGCCCAACTCGCAATTAATTCGCGATGCGGTCTACAAAAACCCCGCTCGATCGAGTCGCGATCGGGCGGGGTTTTGCGGATCGAAATGCGGATCTGAATAACGATCAGCAATAACTGGGTGGATTGGGTCGCGCTGAATTGCTGAGCTGAATTGCTGGGCTGAATTGCTGAGCTGAATTGCTGACCTGACCCAGCCCCAAGCCCTACAGCAAGTTCAAATCCGTCACGGCTCCCAGGCTGCTGGAAGAGACCAACTTGGCATACTTTGCCAACGTGCCTCGTTTGTAGCGCGGTTCCGGCGGTTGCCAGTTGGCCCGGCGGGCCGCCAGCTCCTCATCGGACACATTCAGTTGCAGCTTGCGGTTCGGAGCATCGATCGTGATGCTGTCACCCTCCTGCACCAGGGCGATCGTGCCACCCACGGCCGCTTCGGGAGCCACGTGACCCACCACCATGCCGTAGGTTCCGCCCGAGAAGCGCCCATCGGTGATCAGCCCCACCGAGTCGCCCAGACCCGCACCGATGATCGCCGCCGTCGGAGCCAACATTTCCCGCATTCCGGGGCCGCCCTTGGGCCCTTCATAGCGAATCACCACCACATCACCGGGGTTGATTTGATTCGCCAAGATCGCCTTTAAGCAATTCTCTTCCGACTCAAACACCCTTGCCGGGCCGGTGATCACGGGATTTTTCACGCCGCTGATTTTGGCCACGGAACCTTCGCTGGCCAGGTTGCCCTTCAGAATGGCCAAGTGACCCTGTTGATAAAGGGGCTTGTCGAAGGGACGGATGACATCTTGGTCGGGGCGCGGTTCGTCGGGGATCTCCGCCAGGGTTTCCGCGATCGTCTTGCCGGTGATTGTCAAGCAATCCCCATGCAGCAGCCCCTGATTCAGCAAAATTTTCATCACTTGGGGGATGCCGCCGGCCTTGTGCAAGTCGGTGGCCACATAGCGACCGCTGGGCTTCAGGTCACAGAAAACGGGCACGCGGGCGCGGATTTCTTCAAAGTCGTCCAGGGTGAGGGGCACCCCAATCGTGTTGGCGATCGCCAGCAGGTGCAACACCGAGTTGGTGGAACCGCCCACGGCCATGATCACGGAAATGGCGTTTTCAAAGGCCTTGCGGGTCAAAATTTGCTTCGGTGTGCGGCGTGCTCTGATCGCTTCGGCCAACACGCGGGCAGACTCGGCCGCGCTGGCGTTCTTCTCGTCATCCTCGGCGGCCATGGTTGAGGAGTAGGGCAGGCTCATGCCCATGGCCTCGTAGGCGCTGGACATGGTGTTGGCGGTGAACATGCCGCCGCAGGAACCCGCACCGGGACAGGCGTTGTGTTCCACGGCCATCAGCCGGGCTTCGTCAATTTTGCCAGCGCTGAATTGGCCCACGGCTTCAAAGGCGCTGACGACAGTGAGATCTTCTCCGTGCAGATGGCCGGGTTTGATCGTGCCGCCATAGACAAAGATGGCGGGAATATCCAATCGGGCCATGGCGATCATGGCTCCGGGCATGTTTTTATCGCAACCGCCGATCGCCAGGATGCCATCCAGACTTTGGCCGTTGCAGACGGTTTCGATCGAGTCGGCAATTACGTCCCGCGACACCAGGGAATATTTCATCCCTTCAGTGCCCATGGAGATCCCGTCACTGATCGTGATCGTGCCGAAAATTTGGGGCATCACGCCAGCTTCGCGGGCTGCGGCCATGGCGCTGTCGGCCAGGGTGGCAATGCCCATGTTGCAGGGGGTGATGGTGCTGTAGGCGCTGGCGATGCCGACGATCGGTTTGCTGAAGTCATTGTCACCAAAGCCCACTGCACGGAGCATGGCGCGGTTGGGCGATCGCTGCACACCGCTGGTGATCTGTTGGCTGCGGAAATTGTCGGACATGGGGTTTTGCTCTCTCTAGCCGATCCAGAAAAGCGATCTTTAATTGTCGCACTGGGTCTGTCGAATCAAGCTGAACAAATCTCGATCGCCTGGTTTCTTAATGGTTTGGATGGTTTGGGGGACTGGAATAGCTTGCTGGGGAGCTGTTTGGTTCTATAATTGACGCTCCCGCCGGTTGATTGCTGGTTTTGCTGCTGGCTGGGTTGTTGGCCTTGCCGCTGGCCTTGCTGTTGGTCTGGTTATCGGGTTGCTGGCTGGGTTGATGACCCGGTTGAGAACTGGATTTGCCATTGGCCAAAACGCGATCGCCCGCGCTGGTCTCGGAGCCTGGGAGGGGGGCGGTGGTGAAGCGATCGACCGCCAATTGCAGATAGGCCGCTTCTTTTTCAATGCCGATAAAGGCGCGATCGACTCGTAGGGCTGAAAGGCCCGTTGTGCCGCTGCCGCTGAAGGGATCGAGCACCAAATCTCCCGGATTGGTGCTGGCGGAAATGATTCGATCGAGTAAATCCAGAGGCTTTTGGGTGGGATGTTTGCCTTGCAATTTCTCCGAAGCCGGTGGGGTGGGAATTGACCAAACACTCCGCATTTGTCGGCCAGAAAGCTTGAGGGGATCGCGGGGAAAATCTCCCAGCTTCATGGCTTCATAGTTAAAGACATGTTTTCCTTTTTTGCTTTTGCGGGCCCAAATTAGGGTTTCATGGCTGGCCGTAAAAAAGCGACAGGATAAATTGGGACTAGCGTTGGGTTTGTACCAACAAATTTCGTTCAAAACATGAAAATCCAAACATTGCAGTGCAAAGCCACAGGCGTAGATATTGTGATAGGTTCCTGAAATCCAAATCGTGCCATTGGGTTTCAAGATCCGCCGACATTCCTGAATCCAAGCGCGGTGAAATTCAAAATCCTGTTCAATGCCATTGCTGCGATCCCAATCGCCTTTATTGACACTGACGGCCCGGCCGCCATGACAGGTAAACCCGTTATTAGACAGGTTATAGGGCGGATCAGCAAAGATCAGATCCACACTATTGGCCGGGAACAGGGGCAAAATTTCAAGGCAATCGCCCTGGTAAAGGGTGCATCGATCGCGCTGGTAGAACGGCTGGACTGCCACAGAAGGCTCGGACATGGTTCTAGGCCAAACGACACACCAAAAGGAAGGCTGGAACGGGACAAAACCACGCCCCGATCGACATAGAAAGATCAGCTTATCGAGAAAGCAAGATTGTGGCTAGCTAAATCCGCTGCTTAAACTTAGTCGCAAACCTAATCTAAACCGTTGGTTAACTCTACTATCAACCCTAATCTAATGCAGGGAACCGTAGCTAGGTTAGCCAGAAAATAACAATCTGGCTAGGTAATTTGCCAACTTTGTTTACGGATCAATGGGCTAATCTTGACGCTGGGCCAGCGCTTGAGGGCTTTTGGGAAACGACAAATTAAGACCGATGCCGCTGTTCACGGCCTGAAAATTTTGGAACGGGAGCCAAGTTGTGGTCGGAGGGCATCCATGGCCACCGGTTGATGGGCGATCGCCCGCCGAGTGAGTCGCGATCGCCGGTTAACAGGCCGGTTCAGTTGATTGGGCCGATCAAACCGATCGATCCGATCGAGCCGAGCCAACGGATCGCGCCAAAACTTCACGGGCAAATTGGGCCGCTGGGCCCGCCCCGAAGGGGATGCTCGATGGTCTAACGGTTGATTAACCCCACCGATCGTCGCCTTTGCCCAAGGGTTCGTCCAGGGCCATTTGTTCGATCGCGCTGGCAATTTTTAGGGCCTTCAGGGCCTGTTCGCCGCCGATCGAGGGTTGCATCTCGCCCCGCACACAGTTCACAAAATGCTCCAATTCCGCATGGAGCGGCTCCGTGTTCCCGATCGCCACCGACTCGATCGACCCATCCAGCCGATAGCAAGCCTGACTGGCGCGATCGCCCGCCGGATAGCTGGAGGTTTTGCGATGAACCAAAATTTGACGCGCCAGGAAATCCGCCTCCACCAGCGAATCCTGGCAATGGGCGGCAATCCGGCGAATTTTGCGGTGTGTCACCTTGCTCGCCGTCAGGGTAGCCACAATCCCATTGGCAAAGCCCAGGGTTGCCGTCACATAGTCCAACTGACCGGAAGCGGCCCGGCTGCCGCTGGCCGACAGACGCACCACCGAGGAGTTGGCAATTTCCAAAATTAGATCAATGTCATGGATCATCAAGTCCAACACCACCGACACATCATTGGCGCGATCGGCGTGGGGACTCATGCGATGGGCTTCGAGCGCTAACACCCGTTCTGTTTTCAGAACGTTGAAGCATTCTTGAAACGTGGGGTTAAATCGCTCAATATGTCCCACCAGCAAAATGCATTGACGTTCGGCCGCCGCATTCACCAGGGCCTCCGCTTCAATGATGCTGGCGGCGATCGGTTTTTCCATCAGCACATGCACGCCGGCCCGCAGGCAATCCATGCCCACGGTGTAGTGCAGCTTGGTGGGAACCGCGATGCAAACCGCATCCACCAAGGGCAGCATGTCTTTGTAGTCTTCAAAAAACCGAACGCGGTATTTGCTGGCCAATTCCAGCCCCCGTTCCACATTCAGATCTGAAATTCCCACCAATTCGGCATCCTTAAGCAAGCTCAGGATCCGGGCGTGGTGTTGTCCCATGTTGCCGACCCCGATCGCGCCAACGCGGATGGGATGGTGGCTCGGCCGGGCAAGGGCAGGCCGAATTTGAGCATCGAGCGATTCGCTACGGGATTGCACGCGCGTTTAACAGCAGCAGTGAAGGGGCAATGGGGCGAGGAGTGATGCCGCCAGCGTCGGCCGGCCACATCCTACCATAGGGTGGATTTTCGCAAGAATTCTTGACCCATGACCGTCGTACCGCCTGGAACTCCGGAAGCCGCCCCAACGCCCTCTGCCCGATCGCCCCAGTGCCAACCGCCCAAAGCCGTTGTGTTGCTCTCCGGTGGTTTGGACTCATCCACGGTGCTCTATCAAGCCAAGGCCGATGGGTGCGACTGCTACGCCCTGTCTTTTGATTATCAGCAGCGCCACCGTCGGGAACTGCAAGCGGCTGTGGCGATCGCCCAAGCGGCCGGCGTGGTGGCCCATCAAGTGGTGCGGTTTGACCTAACCCAATGGGGTGGCTCGGCGCTGACGGATAACCAGCTTGATTTGCCGAGCGATCGGCCCTTAGACGGCATGGCGACGGAAATTCCGATCACCTATGTGCCGGCCCGCAACACGATCTTTTTGAGCTTTGCCCTGGCCTACGCGGAGGCGATCGACGCGCAACGGGTTTATATCGGTGTCAATGCCCTGGACTATTCCGGCTATCCTGACTGTCGGCCCGACTATTTGGCGGCGATGCAGTCGGTGTTTCAGTTGGGCACGCGCCAGGGCCGGGAAGGCCAACCGATCGAAATCGTTGCGCCCTTGGTGGAACTGCGCAAAACGGACATTATCGAGCTGGGCAATCGGTTGGGCGTGCCCTGGGCGGATACGTGGTCTTGCTATGCGGGGGGCGATCGCTCCTGTGGCCGCTGCGATTCCTGTCGGCTGCGGCTGGCGGCCTTCGCGGAATTGGGCCTAACCGATCCAGTCCCCTACGAAGTTCTTCCCTCACAATAGACTCAATTCTGATGTGTGCTATGGTTGGAGAATGAGACCTAGCCAACCACATCAGAGCTTTCGGTTTTGAGTCTGATCAGGTCAAAAGAAACTAGAGACTGCTGACCTAATCGTTGATCTCTAGTTTCAATATCTTTGGCTCGATCGTTATGATTCATGAAAACTTCCTAGAAAATCATAAAAACATCAGTCCTAAATCTTAACTGATTTCATAGGCTTAAATTTTAAAACCACTGAAAAGGCTAAATAAAAATGACTAAGAAAATTGCTCTTTTTAACCACAAAGGTGGAGTAGGCAAAACCACAACCACCTTTAATTTGGGTTGGATGTTAGCCAAAAAAGGTAAACGAGTAATCTTGGTTGATAGCGATCCTCAATGTAATTTGACGGGCATGGTGTTGGGTGATGCAACAGAAGAGGATGAAGAAAGAGTTCAAAAGATCTACAAGACAACATCAAATATAAAGACAGGCCTTGCCCCTGCGTTTGAATCCCAGCCACGGGCGATTGAAGCCATTGATTGTGTGCCTGTAGAAGGCTGTCAAAATCTATTCCTTTTGCCCGGTCATCTTAGCTTTGCTGAGTATGAAGTGGCACTTGGATTCGCTCAAGAGTTAAGCGGTTCAATTCAGGCTTTGAGAAATATACCAGGAGCAATCAATGACTTGTTAGATAAGACGGCAGAAAAATTTAATGCTGATTATATTTTGATTGATATGAGTTCAAGCTTGGGAGCAATCAACCAGAATTTACTAGCAATTAGTGACTTTTTTCTGATTCCTACAACTGCTGATTTCTTTTCGATAATGGCTATTGACTCTCTAGTCAAGGTCTTACCTAGATGGTACGCATGGGCAAAAGTCGCAAGCTCACTGCAAGTTCTTCGAGAAGCTCATTACCCTTTTCCAGCGACAAAATTGAAATTTTTGGGAGTTATTATACAAAATAATCGCATTATTCACGGTAAAGCAACAACAGCCTTTCAAAATTGGATTGAAAAGATTGAGAAGGCAGTTTCTGAACAGCTTATTCCGGCACTTCAAAAAAGTAATATGACGTTGCCTGATTATTTATATCGAGAGCAAGGAGTGCAAGACAATCTTTCCTTAGCTAAAATTCCCAACTTCAATAACTTAATTGCCTTGTCTCAAGAGCACCGAACGCCTGTCTATGATTTGACTCCTGAGCAACTTGGGCAAACAGGTATTGTTCTGAAAAGTAATCAAAAGAAGCAAGAAGAGTTTAGACAAATGTTTTCTGATTTGGCCGATAAGATTATTGCGCTTAGTTCTGAAAGTTCGGTGTATGCAGTCAGCCCTTGATCAATTTCGCATCAGTATTGGTCGAGTTAGAGACCTGATTGCACTACACAATTCTATGAAAGCTCAGGCAACCGGTGCATTGGATGTGTCGGATATGCTGCGTGCAGCTTTGGTGCTGACGGTGAGTGCTCTGGATTACTATATCCATGAGGTTGTGACGCTGGGAATGCTGGAAATCTATCGAGGCGATCGCCCTGAGCCAAGCCCTGCCGGAAACATAGCCCAATCAGCCTTTGCCTGCTTTCAGGTTTCCTTGGGTAATGCACGTCAAGATCGCCTGACTGCAATCAATCTCGCAGATTGGCTGGAGTTTGAAATTCAAAAACTTCAGGGTTATGAATTCCTGCAAAATACTTATACCATTTCCGAATTAATTCCAGTTTTGTCTAATAGTCTTTCCAATAAACTAGATGACACTTTGTGGTTAGAAACAGAAATTCGAGAGCGTTTGAGATATCAGAGCTTTCAGCAGGCTGAAAAAATTGCTGATGCAATTAGGCTAATTTCCGATCAAAAGCTATGGGATACAGTTGCTGATCGAATGAAAAGATCCGCAAAAGAGGTTAAGCAACAACTTAGCTTGATTGTGGATCGAAGAAATAAGATTGCTCATGAAGCCGATATTAATCCAATATTGGGAATTGGCGAACGTTGGGGAATTGATGAAATGCAAGTGAGCGAAGCTGTGGATTTCATTGTTGGTGTAGTCGAAGCTATTCATCAGGTTATTCAGGTTGGGTGACTCAGGGGCCAAGAGTTGCTGATCAGATAGATTAAATATCCACAAAATTGACTGAGTAATAAGTTTGTTACCCGATCGCCCAAGAAAGGGTAGGGGCAGTGGATCGATCAATCGCTCGGAATTCCGCTACCATATGGGTCGCTTGACCGCTGTTGCTGAAAGTTGACCCCCTTGCCGTGACCGTTTCCCGCCGCCCGATCGCCGTTGACCTGTTTGCCGGAGCCGGAGGGATGTCCTTAGGGTTCGAGATGGCGGGGTTTGATGTGGCGGTGGCGGTGGAAATTGACCCGATTCACTGTTTAACCCATCAGTACAACTTTCCGCAGGGGGCGGTGCTTTGTCGGAGCGCGGCGGAGGTGACGGGGGCGGAAATTCGGCAGCAATTGGCGGCGGTGTTGCGGGGCGATCGCCCGAGTGATTCCGAACGGATTCGTGATTCAGCGCTGACCAGCCGCCTAGGGCTAGAAGAACCAGAGCTGGAAATTGATGTGCTGTTTGGGGGGCCGCCCTGCCAGGGATTTTCCATGATGGGAAAGCGGGCCTTTGATGATCCGCGAAATGCCTTGATGTTCCACTTTGCTCGGTTGGTGAATGAGCTGCGGCCCAAGTATTTTGTGATTGAAAATGTGCGGGGCATGACCCTGGGCAAACATCGGGCGTTTTTGAGCGAATTAATTGAGTTATTTGCCGATTTTGGCTACCAAGTGGAAGCCAACTATCAGGTTTTGAATGCGGCCCATTACGGCGTACCGCAGGATCGCCAACGTTTGTTTCTGTTGGGGGCCCGATCGGGTTGGCCGCTGCCCAGCTATCCAGCGCCCCAAACCCGCCGCCCGCCGGTTTGCAAAAGCGCCAAGCGCGATCGAACCCTGGCCCATTTGCCCATTTGCCCCACCGTGGCCGGGGCGATCGGAGATTTGCCCGACGTGGATCAATATCCCGAGCTGCGATCGAGCGATTGGTTGGACTTGGGCCAACTGGCCGATCCCCCCGGCGACTATGCCCGCTGGTTACGGGGCGCATTGCGGGATCCCGCTGATTTCAGCCATCCCCGTCGATCGCCTCGATCGGGCCTGTCCGGTTGTTTGCGCACCGACCACAGCGCCGCCTCAGTGGCCCGGTTCCAAACCACGCTCCCCGGCGAAGTCGATCGGATCAGTCGCTTTTTAAAACTGCATCCCGAAGGCATTTGCAACACCCTACGGGCCGGAACCCCCAGCAATCGCGGTGCGTTCACCTCGCCCCGGCCCATTCACCCCATCCAAGGGCGTTGCATCACCGTGCGCGAAGCGGCCCGCCTCCACTCCTACCCCGACTGGTTCTGTTTCCACGGCACGAAATGGCATGGAATGCGGCAAATTGGTAACTCAGTGCCGCCCCTGTTGGCGCGGGCTGTGGCTGCCCAGGTGCGATCGTGCCTGCCGGGCGAACCCACCCTGCCCGATCGCCCCATCCCGATCGGCGATCCTCAGTGGTTGAGCTACACCATGAGCCAAGCCGCCGATTTTTATGCGGTCAGCCGCCATGCGATCGCCCCGCGTCGTCGGCAAAGGGATCAGGCTCCTGCGGAAGCACTTTCCTGAGCTACGTTTTGCGAATTTCCCGGCTATTTCCCAGCTATTTCCTAGTCAGGATCAACCAGCTCTCTCAATTCTCAATTCTCAATTCTCAATTCTTAATTCTCAATTCTCAATTCTTAATTTTGGGACTATTCCTAAACCGCGCTCTTGCCTTGCAGTTGGGCCGGCTCGATCGGCAGCTCAATCACAAATTCCGTGCCCTGGCAAGGTTCCGAAATGCAGCGCAACCGTCCCCCGTGGCGTTCTGTCACAATTTTGTAGCTAATTGACATGCCCAGACCCGTGCCTCGATGGGCGGACTTTGTTGTGAAAAACGGCTCAAACATCTTCGATTGAATATCTCTGGGCATTCCGCACCCATTGTCACGAATCGAAATGCGCAGCCATCCAGAATTAATCAAAGCTGTTTCAATCCAAATTTTGGGTGATTCTCGTTTTGTGCCCGATCTCGCCGGTAACTCACAAGCCTGATTATGGTCTTCCAGGGCATCGATCGCATTCGCCAAAATATTCATAAAAACCTGATTAATCTGTCCCCCATAACAAGAAATTGGTGGCACATTACCATAGTTTCTAATAATTTCAATGTTCGAGGAAACCTTAGCTTTGTTGAGTCGGCTCTTCAGAATCATTAATGTATTATCAATACCTTCATGAATATCAAACCAATCAAGCGCACTAGCATCCAAGCGCGAAAATTGGCGTAACCCCTCCACAATTTCACGAATTCGCTGACTGCCAATCCGCATGGACTGAAGCACCTTTGGAAAATCATCCAAAGCAAAAGCAAGGTTTTCCAAGTCCAAACTAGCCAAAGCCACAGCACCATCCAAAGAATGATCAGGATCAATGGCTTGATCTTCAGTATTTGAGCCTAACGTGGCTTCGCTCAACCAACTCCTGGATGAATTGGCATGGGATATCTCGTGCCATTCCCTTGCTCGGGGAGAGGCTTGTAATAAAACCTGACAAGCCTCTAGTAGAGCCTGAGCATAATTGAGGCAATGATCTAAGTTGCCATAAATGAAATGTAAAGGATTATTGATTTCATGAACAATGCCCGAGATCATTTGCCCCAAAGTGGACATCTTCTCAGCTTGTACAAGTTGAATTTGTGTTTCCTTTAGCTCCTTGAGTTGTTGTTCAAGCTGGCGAGCTTGTTTTTCCGCCTTAAATCGCAAATGTTCCTGAATTGATAAAGCGTCTTTTAACTGTTCTTGGCTAGCAATCAATTGCTGATTGAGAGTTTCCACCTGCTTCACGGACATCTGGGTGGTTTGTTGCAGAAAAACCAGATCCGGGGTTACATCATGAAGCGGAAAATCTTTCAGTTGAATTCCTACATCTGTTAGTTTTTTAGCATCGATCGCGGATGGTGAGCACAGAAAAAGAAAGATTTCTGATTCCAGCAAATCCACCATCTGCCCCTTCAAAACCAAAGATAAATCTCGAGACTCCAGCAGAAAAAGGGATTGTCTTTTTTTAAGAAAGTCCTCAATGTTAATAGACATGCGAGGACGGTTAATCGAAAAATGATCCGCAAATGAGCGTCCCCTCAAGGGGTGGGGATAGATTCGATCGAGCGCCTGCCCCACCTGAACAATTTGCAGTTGATGATTGAGGGCCAAATGAAACGGAAAGAGCTGCACCAGCAACTCTGCTGAAAGGTGGAATGGGGGTAAGGGCAACTGATCCATAGCCCTAGTCAGTGGTGTAGTGGATGAGGAAGGTGTCGCATTCGTCACCCTGGGCGCGATCGGCAATTTGGGTAATTTCCACTTCCGTATCGAAGCGATCGCCCAGCCCTTCAATCAATCCCTCCACCATCGGCCCCAGACCTTGGCGAGTCGATCGATAGTGTAATTCCACCGTGTGATGGCCCACCTGATCACAGTCAAAGGACGGGGGACGAAATGCGGGAAACTGCACCCCTAGCCGCGTGTGCAAATCATCCAAATTGCCCAAAAAATCCACCAAGTTATCACCGCACATATTCATGATTTCTTGGTAGCCCGCTGTTTTGGTGTAACCCACCCAATAGTGGCCAAATTTGCGTAACAATTCTGTTGCAGAAATATCCAGAATAGTGGTCGCCGCTTGCACAATGTTGTGGGTGATGTCGTCAGGATAGGACTTCATCACAAAAAAATGCTCCTCCGAAAGCTGAGCATGGGCCATGATGTCGTCCCAAATCTCCTGGCCATATTGCTCGCACATCATCATCCGCAAGGCGCTGTTAATTAAGCCATACATAAAAATAAAGTGAAATCCTGATCTGACGGAGTAGGGAGTTTTGAGCACATGATCAGCAATTTTGCTTAATCACGTTCATTATATAAAGACGGCAGTTTTGAGCGTCAAGGGATCTTTCTGGTTATCCGAATGGTGCTCAGGAATTTATGAGATTAACTTGGTTAAAATTAATGCCTACAGTCAAAATCAGTTACGGAAACTGCCTAGCCAATCATGGTTATTTTTGAGGACTTTCGTAAGAAATCAAACATGAATTAAAAATAAAGCTTAATTATTTCCGTCAAAAAGTTTTGTGTCTGTGACATTGCGGCATTAGGTTGGCTTGGTACGGGAGGATTGGTAACGAAGTTTGGCGATCTGGATCCATTCCCAGTTGAGAAGTAGATACTCTGGGCGATCGTGCGATACTGCATGACTCAATGATGAATTCTTTAATTACTTCATGCTCTATTAGTGATTAAAGATGATGATGATTCACTCAATGGCGGAGGGGTTGGCTCAAGGTTCTGCGGCAGGGTCAGCAGTTCAAGCATGGAGCGCCAGATTTCTATCTCCGTCATCTAATCTGCATCCCAAATAATTGCCTCTTGAATTTGATTCATCTCATCGATCGTTTGATCAAAGCTGCCCACTTCGATGCCCTGACCGGCATTAATATCGGCCGCAGAAAGCGTTTGGCGTTTGACTTTGCCTTTTCGCCCTGGAACAGCAATTAAATCTAGTTGAGCAATATAGACCCTCATTTGTTCAGGATTTAGTAGCTCTTCCGGTTGATATCCCCATTGGTCTCGAATATTTTGAAGATGGGGCTGGTCACGATTGAGCATAATTAGATGATTAATTTCCTTAACCAAATAGAAGAAAAACAGCTAATGGGCGAGTTCGTTGGCGGTTTCGGCTTCCCAGGCGGCGCGGACAAGGCGGATGTCGGCATAGGTGTAGCGTTGCTGCAAGAAGTCGTAGATTTCCGTGAGTCGTTGGGCCCCGCAATGGTCGATCGCCCGGATAATTTCTTGCTGGATCTCGGGAGCCACAAAATCATCGATGTTGATCGCGTAGCCCTTGCGGATCAGCTCTTCGATGTGGGTAACGATCGTGGTGGTGCGTAGGTTGCGGGCTTCGGCGATGTCCGCCAGGCGCTGGCCCTGTTGGTAGAGTTCCCAGGTGCTGTAGATGGTGGTGCTGACGGCGCGGCTGGTGCGATCGCTGATCCGCTGGTCGATCGCCTTGGCCGGTGAATCCAGGTTGAATTCCTGGCAAAACGCCCCGATCGCCGCCGTGAAGGTTTGACCATACTGCTCCAGTTTGCGGCGACCGACTCCGGGCACATCGGCAAATTGCGCCAAATCCAGGGGCCGCAGCTTGGCCATGGCCCGCAGGCTGGCATCGGTGAAAACCACGTAGGGCGGCACGTTTTGCTCGTCGGCCAGTTGTTTGCGCAGTTGCCGCAGCCGATCGAACAGGGGTTGTTCTTCGGGGGCCAGGTCTTCGGTGTTGCTGGTGGGGCGATCGCGCCGTTGGGGGGGTACGGCGACCCAAACGTCTCGCTGTTTTCGCAACACTTCCCAACTGAGGGCGTTTAACCGCAAAACTCGATAGCCATCGGTGGTTTCATCGACCAAGCCTTCGTGCCGGAGCGATCGCGCCAGTAGTTGCCACTGTTCCGCCGTTCGATCCTTGCCAATGCCGTAGGTCGAGAGTTCTTGGTGATTATTGCGGAGGATCTTTTCGTTTTTGGAGCCGCGCAACACGTCGATGATGTATTGCGTGCCGAACCGCTCCCGCACTCGGGCCACGCAGGAGAGGAATTTCTGAGCCGGAATCGTCCAATCTTCGAGGGGTTTGGGATCGCGGCAATTGTCGCAGCCGTTGCAGTTGCCGGGAAAGGCTTCGCCAAAATAGCCCAGTTGGATTGTGCGGCGGCAGACGGTGCTTTCGGCATAGTCGATCGTCTGGCGCAGTTGCTGTTGGGCGATTCGCTGTTCGTTGGGGTCGGGCTTTTGGCCAATCAAATATTCAATGCTGCGAATGTCGCCCGTGCCGAAGTAGAGGATGCAGCGGGCGGGGTCGCCATCACGGCCGGCGCGGCCCGACTCTTGGTAATAGCCTTCCAGGTTGCGGGGCAGGTCGTAATGCACCACCAACCGCACATCGGGCTTGTTGATGCCCATGCCAAAGGCGATCGTCGCCACCATCACCCGCACATCGTCGCGAATGAAGCGGGTTTGGTTGTCGGCGCGGCTCTCGTTGTCCATGCCCGCGTGGTAGGCGAGCGCTTCGATGCCGTCCATTTGTAGCTTGCGGGTCAGCTCGTCTACCCGTTTGCGACTGAAGCAATAGACGATCGCGGAGCCATCGGTGGTGCGCAACAGCCGCAACAGTTCGGGATAGGTGTTGCGATCCTTGGGCCGCACTTCGTAGTAGAGGTTGGGGCGGTTGAAGCTGGCGATGTGGATCCGTGGATCGCGCAACTGCAACTGATGCACGATGTCTTGGCGGACGCGATCGGTGGCCGTGGCGGTCAGGGCCATGAAGGGCACGTTGGGATAGCGATCGCGCAGGCTCCAGAGTTGCCGATATTCCGGGCGGAAGTCGTGGCCCCACTCGGAGACGCAATGGGCCTCGTCGATCGCGAATTGGGCCAAGCCGATCGTCTGGTGGATTCGATCGATCAGGGGCAAAAACCCTTCGGTCATCAACCGTTCCGGCGCAACGTAGACCAACTTATAGACGTTGTTCAGCAGTTCCAATTCGCGCGATCGCAACTCGGCCACGCCCAAACTGCTGTTCAGGAAGGTGGCGGAAATCCCGTTATCGCGCAGGGCGGCCACCTGGTCTTGCATCAGGGCAATCAGCGGCGACACCACCACGGTCAGGCCAGGTTGCAACAGGGCGGGCAGTTGGAAGCAGAGGGATTTGCCGCCGCCCGTGGGAATCACGACCAGTTGATCGCGCCCTGCCAGTGCCGCTTCCACAATGTCCCGCTGGCCGGGCCGAAAGCTGCGATAGCCAAAGTACTGCTTGAGGGCCTGATCAAGGTTGGGATCGGTGACCCGATCGGGCGCTGTGGTGGGTTGCCCCGCCGTTTGGTTTGTTGTCTGACCAACCCCGATCATGTGCCTTGCCGCCACTCGCCGTGCAATTCCTTGCTGAATTTAGCCCAAAACGGCAGTCCATACCGATCTCGCTGGGGATGGGCGATCGATCCGGAGCTGGGGTTCAAGTGCGACCTGCCATAAGCCAGAAAATATACCCAGCTAATGTCAAAATAATCACCGATGGGCTGATCTACATCCGGTCATGAACTCTTCCTTTGTGTGGCGGTGGCTTGTGCGACGATCCTGCACATCTGGGCTGCGGCCCGTTGATGATCCGGGTTCAGGATTGGCAACTGGCTCTGTGGTTGTGGGTATTGTGGGTGAAGATCTGGGTTCTGGATCGGTTGCTGGTTCTGTGACTTTGGGTGATGGGCGATCGGGCTATCAAACCCAGAAGGCTTCTCACTCAATTTCAGGCTGTTTGATTTCAAATCGCTTGATGGCGGGTGACTCGGCGGTGGGGTTTACGCTGCTGGAATTGCTGATTGTGGCGGCGATGGTGGGCATCCTCAGCGCGATCGCCGCGCCCGTTTGGCTATCTTTTGCTGATAATCAACGTCTCAGCCAAGCCCAGGATGCGGCCTTTCGGACGTTGCGAATTGCCCAAGCTCGGGCCCGCCAAAATCGCCGGGTTTGGGAATTGTGTTTGCGGGACACGGGCCGATCGGTTGAGTTGGCGGTGCAGCCCGCTCGGACAGGTTTTTGTGACAATGCCCGGTGGGAACCTCTGCTGGCGGAGGCCACGGGCACGATCGGTGTGGCGATTGATGTGGATAACAGCACCCTGCGATCGCGCAGTGGCGTTTACCGAATGCAATTCCAAGGCAGCGGCTGGGTGAATGGGCAACTGGGCCGCATCACCTTTCAACTGCGCGATCGGGTGGATAGCCGCCGGAGTTGCGTGTTTGTGTCAACCCTCTTGGGTGCGTTGCGGGGCGATCGCGATCGGGCCTGCTTGCGCTAACTCACGAGTGGTTGGCTCGCGGGCTGCTGGTTTAGTTCTTCGCTTTTTCGCTCACGCCCTGGCCCAGCTCGGGAGCCACGGGATACCAACGCCAACGCTGAAGCTGAAACCGCACTGTGGTGAACCGGGCCCGTTCCGCCACCGGGCGATCGAGCAATTGCTCCACGGGCAACACTGTGCCATCAGTCTGCACAGCCAAATTGTCCGCCTCTAACTCCAGCATCCAATTGCCGAACCGACAGGTGACCGGTGTGATCCGAAAGCCACTCAAGGACTCGATCGGGTGGCCAATGCGGGCCCCCACACAAAACACCTCCTCTGGGGCCCGGCTCACGACCCGCAGCGCGATCGCCACTTCCTCGCGTAATTTCTCAGACTGCTCAATTAACGATTGCCACTCAGCCAGGCTGGAGGAGCCACCCGCCAAAGCAGGCTGGACTTCCCAGCCAACGGTGGCCACTCGCACAACTCCCACCAGAATGGTGATCAGCCCCAAAGTCCAATGTATGTATTTACCCATTGATCGGGAAGCAACCGCCGAGCGCCCAGACGATTACGTAGCCTCTGTTACGGTTTTAGCCCGATCGATGCAATCTCAGCCCAGTTCTCAAGAAAACCACACAGCAATTTCAGTGCGTCTGGTCACCACGATCCGATCGCCTGCCTCGTATCATGCAACCGAAGCGGGCCCCTCATCGGATTGACCCACGGGCAGCGGCCAAAGGGTGAATGAAAAACAACATGGGCAACCCTCGCCCGGCCGCCACCAACCGGTCACTCCTAACCTCCCCCAACAAACCCTCAGAGCCACTGACTGACCATGGATCACGAAAGCGAATACATCAGCAAAGCCGAAGCCACCCGGGTGCGCGTTCTCAGCGAAGCCCTGCCCTACATTCAGCAGTTTGCCGGGCGCACGGTGGTGGTGAAATATGGCGGCGCAGCCATGAAAGACGATCGCCTCAAGGACAAGGTGATTCGTGATGTTGTGTTCATGTCCTGTGTGGGATTACGTCCGGTGGTGGTGCATGGGGGCGGGCCCGAAATTAACAATTGGCTGGGCAAACTCAACATCGAGCCACAATTCCGCGACGGGCTGCGGGTGACCGACTCCGACACCATGGATGTGGTGGAAATGGTGTTGGTGGGCCGTGTGAATAAGGAATTGGTCTCGCTGATTAACCAGGCCGGTGGCATGGCGATCGGGCTTTGTGGCAAAGACGGCAACTTGGTCACCGCTCGCCAAAAGGGCAACCGCCAGGAAATTGGCTTTGTGGGCGAAGTTAACAGCATCAACATCGATGTGTTGGAACCGATGTTGAACAATGGCTATATTCCCGTGATTTCCAGCGTGGCGGCCGATGCGGACGGCCAGGCCTACAACATCAATGCGGACACGGTGGCCGGGGAGTTGGCGGCAGCCCTGGGAGCCGAGAAGATGATCCTGCTGACGGATACGGCCGGGGTGCTGCGGGACTATAAAGATCCTTCGACCCTGATCCCCAAGGTGGATATTCAAGGGGCCCGGGAGCTAATTTCCCAAGGCATTGTCGGCGGCGGCATGATTCCCAAGGTGAACTGTTGTGTCCGATCGCTGGCTCAGGGGGTGCGGGCGGCTCACATTATTGATGGCCGCATTCCCCACGCCCTTTTGCTGGAAATTTTTACGGACGCGGGGATTGGAACCATGATTGTGGCCTCCGATCTGATGAAGTCTTGAACGCCTTAGGGGACGGGTGCGGTTCTTCATAACCCTGATCCCGCGGCCATGAGATCGTGGGGGACAAGGGGCTGCGGCCCCTTGTCTAGTATGGGTATTGCGGAAGTTCCCTGAAGCAATCTGAACCGTTCTGAACTGTTTCGAGCAATCATGACCTATTCCACAAACACCCTGGGCGTGGCGATCGCTGGTACGGGGTTTGGCCAAAAAATCCATCTGCCGGTGTTGCAGCAGCACCATCGCACTCGCCCGATCGCCCTGTACCATCGCCAAATTCAAACGGCCCAGGCGATCGCCCAACGGCATCAGCTCCCCTATGCCTTTGATAGTTTTGAGGAAATGGTGGCCCTGCCGGAGGTGCAGGCGGTGATGATTTCTACGCCGCCCTTTTTGCACTACACCATGGCCCAAACGGCCCTGGCGGCCGGGAAGCATGTGCTGCTGGAAAAGCCGGTGACCATGACGGTGCAAGAGGCGATCGCCCTAGAGCATTTGGCTGCAAAAACGGGGGCGATCGTGGCGGTGGATTTTGAGTTTCGGATGGTTCCGGCTTGGCAATATTTAGCGGAACTGCTGGCGGACGATCGCGTGGGCCAAAAGCGACTGATCAAAATCGATTGGATGGCTTCCAGCCGGGCCGATGCCAGCCGGCCTTGGAATTGGTATGCCCAGCGATCGAGCGGTGGCGGGGCCCTCGGGGCGATCGGGTCACATACCTTTGACTACATCCATTGGCTGTTTGGGCCCGTGCGGCGGTTGTTTGCCCATTTGGTCACTTCCGTGCCCGCCCGACCCGACCCCAGCAGCGGCCAACTGAAACCGGTGGATTCCGATGATATTTGCCAAATCTTGCTGGAGCTGACCGATGGCACGCCGGTTCAGGTCTGTTTAAGCTCCACAACCTACCAAGGGCGCGGCCATTGGGTGGAAGTCTATGGCGATCGGGGCACGCTGATTTTGGGCAGCGACAACCAAGCGGACTATATCCACGGGTTCAAGCTCTGGTATGCACCCGCAGGCGAGCCGTTGCAAGAATTGCCCGTTCCCGATCGCCTGGCGTTTCCCCAAACCTATTCCGATGGGCGGATGGCGGCCGTGTTGCGGGTGGTCGATCGCTGGGTGCAGGCGATCGATCAAGGCCAGGCGATCGCCCCATCCCTCCAGGAGGGGATTGTGTCTCAGCAGCTAATGGACTTGGCCCACGAGTCCCACGATCGGGGTCAATGGGTGACGGTTCCCGATGCTTAATGCCCCCAAGCTCGCCAAAGTTGCCCCTTGCGAACCGGGGTGGCGATCGACCCCTGTTGAAATATCTTCGATCTGAACTATGCTCTTGGGATGAATCGGCCCAGCTCGATCGACGGCGGCCACAGCCAAACCATTTGGCGTTCCGTAGCCAGCCGCTGGGCAACCAGCTCGTGATTCAACTGCGGTTCTGGTGGAGACCAGCCACCAGAGGTAACGGGGAAAGTCCGGTGCAAGTCCGGCGCTGTCCCGCAACTGTGATGGGCGATCGCCCTGAGTCAGGATGCCCGCCGCGCGATGTTTACCCCTTCCACTTCTGCGAGGTTCGGACTGTGGAGTCCTCACAACTTTTGTCACCGACGGGCGAAACGCTCGCGGCCCATTCCGCATCCCCATCCGTCGTTTTCAGCCAAGCTGGCTCCGGGAAAACCAGCCCAGCACCAACAAATGGGGTCACCTCGGCCGCCTTGACCCAATCAGCCGACCAACCCGCCACCGTTCCCATGGCCCTGTTGGTTTGCACCACCTGTGCCAGCACTTGGCAAAACGGCAAGCGCGTGGGCATCAGTGGCGGTGAGCAACTGCTCGATCGCCTGCAAAGCCGTTTAGCAGACGGGGCCAATGGCGCGATCGCCCTGACTCCCATCCAATGCATGAGCGCCTGTAGCCATGCCTGTGTGGTGGCCTTTGCGGCCCCCGGTAAACACAGCTATCTGTTTGGGGATCTGCCCCACGATCTGGCCCACCTGGATCAGACCGTGGAGGCGATCGCTGCCTGTGCCGATCTCTATGTCAATCGCCCCGATGGTCTTTTGGCTTGGGGTGAGCGGCCGGAACCCCTGAAAAACGGCGTTTTGGCCCGCATTCCCCCCACCACGGTTCCGATTGCCTAGGGGCCGTTGCCCATTCCTCAGAATTCTGCATCCATCTCATATTCATCCCATCCGCCCACTAGGGCTTGGAGAAATTACCCATGCGACAAACCAAAACATTGGCATCGGTTCAAGGTTGTTTTGCTGGCGCTGTGACCGGTTTGGCCCTGCTGTTGGCTGCTCTGCCCGCATCGGCACACCACATGATGGGCGGTCAAGTGCCCAGCAACGGCTTTGAAGGATTCATGTCCGGTTTGGCTCACCCGGTGATCGGCTTGGATCACTTGGCCTTTGTGGCGGCTTCCGGCTTGGTGGCGATCGGGGCGGCCCGAGGGTGGATTGTGCCTGTGGTCTTTGCGGCGGCGGCCCTCGGCGGCACGGGGCTGCACCTGCAAAGTTGGGATTTACCCTTCCCGGAGCTAATGGTTTCCGGTTCGGTGGTGCTGTTTGGGTTGTTGCTGGCCATGGGTCGCCAACTGCCGACGGTGGCCTTGGGGGCGATCGCCCTGGTGGCTGGCTTGTTTCATGGTTATGCCTACGGTGAATCGATCGTGGGGGCAGGCATGGTTCCCCTCACGGCCTATCTGGTTGGGTTCACGGCCATTCAGCTCACGATCGCCCTCGGGGTGCGGGGGTTGGTGCAACAGTTGGCGGAAGGCTCGATCGCCCAAACCCTGCGCTACATCGGCTTTGCCATTGTGGGTGCGGGCGCGGCATTCTTAGCCTCGGCCTTGGGCGCTTAGGGCCGTTCAGGACTGGAGTTCAAGGACTGAATTCAACACCAATAACCATGCACAAAATTCCCGTTACCGTTGTCACTGGCTTTTTGGGCGCGGGCAAAACCACGCTGCTGCGCCATTTGTTGCAAAATCCCCAAGGCCGCCGGATTGCCGTGCTGGTGAATGAGTTCGGCGAAGTGGGGATTGACGGGGACTTGCTGCGATCGTGCCAAGTCTGTGATGAGGAAGATGCGACCGACCCCAATAACGGCCCCAGCAACGTGATTGAGCTGACCAATGGTTGCTTGTGCTGCACGGTGCAAGAGGAATTTTTGCCGACGATGCAACAGTTGCTCGATCGCCGGGAAGATATCGATTGCATTGTGATTGAAACTTCGGGGCTGGCGCTGCCCAAGCCGTTGGTGCAGGCCTTTCGCTGGCCGGAAATCCGCACGGGAGCCACGGTCGATGGCGTGATTGCCACGGTGGACTGCGAAGCCCTGGCGGCTGGTCGCGTGGTGGGCGATGTGGCCGCGCTGTTGGAGCAACGGGCCGCCAATGACAGCCTGGAGCACGAAACCCCGATCGAGGAATTGTTTGAAGATCAGCTCGCCTGTGCTGATTTGGTGTTGTTGACCAAGTGCGATCAAGTGGCCCCGGAGGATGTGGCGCGGGTGGAAGCCTGGCTGAAGCAGGAGTTGCGACCCGGGGTGAAAATTGTCCGTTGCCAGCGGGGGGCGATCGCGCCGGAACTGCTGTTGGGCTTCAATGCGGCGGTGGAAGATAACCTAGCCGATCGCCCCAGCCACCACGACCATCACCACCATGACCACGATCATGACGATGAGCATGATCACGATCATGACCATGACCACGACGACGACATCAGCGCGATCGCCCTCACCCTCGGAACTGTGGAGCCTCGCGCCCTGGTGCAACGCCTAGAGCGGCTGGTTCAGGAGTGGGAAATCTACCGCATTAAGGGATTTGCCGATGTGGCTGGCAAGCCAATGCGGTTGGTGGTGCAAGGGGTGGGGCCGCGGTTCGAGACCTTCTTTGATCGCCCCTGGCGGCCCGATGAAGCGCGATCGACCCAATTGGTGATCATTGGTCGCGATTTGGATCGATCGGCGATCGCGGCTGCTATTGGATAAAGTCAGGTTCGGGGAAAAGTTACATCGCCTGATTCCAGGTCGTGCCCACAAACACGATCGCCGCCATCAGGGCCAACAGTCCTTGAATCACGTTGCCAATGATGGATCCCAACAGGATGCCCAAAGCCGCCTTTAGGGAAACTTTGAAGCGGGGCACGAGCGGTACGGTGCGCCGGTAGAGCATTTCCCCCACCACGGCCCCCAACACCGGCCCCAACAAAATGCCTGCCAAGGGCCCTCCGATCGGGAGGGCCGGCAACAGGCCAAAGAACCCCAACAGCAACCCCACGATCGAGCCAATTTGCCCCCACTGGCTGGCTCCGGCCTTTTGTGCGCCAATGATGCCCGCCAGGTTGTCGATTAACAGGCTCAAGACCAACACGGCGATCGACACCCACAGGGCCGTGGTCACCAGGGCCCAGCCCTTGACGGCTCCCCAAATCACCACGGCCAACACCACCAAACTGGGCCCCGGAATGGCGGGGATGAAGGATCCCAAAACGCCCACCAAGGCCATGGCGATTAAGCCCAAATACAAAATTGTCTGACCTGTCTGCCCGTCCATGTTGAGTTGCGAATTGAGCTGCGAGTTGGTTGGTGAATTTGGGCGAGTTAATCGGGTTGGGATGACAACGGGCTAGCGATCGAGCCGCACCCTCGGATCCAAAACTCCGTAGAGGCCATCCGCAATTAGATTGAACAGCACAATCAAAATCGCATAGATAAACGCGATCGCCATCACCACGGGCGTATCGTTGCGCTGGATGGAGTCCACCAGCAAAGAGCCAATGCCCGGCACACGGAACACCTGCTCCGTCACGATCGCCCCCGTGAACACCGCTGGCACATCGAGCGCCACCAACGTCACCACGGGAATCAAGGCATTGCGCAAAATATGCCGCCCCACCACGATCCATTCCGGCAGTCCCTTCGCCCGAGCCGTGCGCACATAGCCCTGATAGACCTGTTCCAGCACCGAAGCACGGGTGAACCGCATCAGTCCGGCCGTTTGAAACAGGGCCAACACCCCGATCGGCATAATGGACTGCTTGATCTGCTCTCCCAGGCTAGCGAAATCCACCACTTGCAGGTTGCTGTCATAGATAAAGGGCAGCCAGCGCAGTTGCACACTGAACAGCAAAATCACCAGCAAGCCCGTGAAAAAGGGCGGCAGAGAAAAGCCAATGAAGGAAATGAGCGTGGCCGTGCGATCGACCCAGCCATGGCGCTTGAGGGCAGCAATTAGCCCCAACGGCAGGGCAATGAGGGCGCTGAATCCATAGGCCACCCCCACCACGGCCAGGGTGGTGGGTAACCGTTGGCCAATCAATTCCAAAACGGGCACTCGACTTACGAAGGAGTAGCCTAAGTCGCCCCGCAGCAGGGACAGCAGCCACTTGAAATAGCGGATGTGAACGGGTTGATCCAGCCCCAGGGAGGCGCGAATTTGCGATCGCACCTCGGGGGAGAGGGCCCCGTTGGCGGCAAATTCACCCAAGGGGTCGCCGGGAGCCAGGGCCAGGATGCCAAAAATAATCAAACTGATGGCGAGCAGCGTTGGAATTGCCACCCCAATTCGTCCGAGGAAGTAGCGCCCCATGGGTTTAGTCGCGATTGACCCGGCTGATGGATCGAGTGATTGAATCGAGTGATTGAATTGAATGCCTGAATTGAATGACTGAATTGAACGATTGATCAGGGCATTGACCAACGTTCAAAGTTCAGAATTCAAAGTTCAGAATTCAGACCGATGATAGGCCTTTGAGGCCGATCGCCCCGTAGCCAGCGAGACCCGCCGTGCAGATCGCTTTGGGCGGGTCTCGCTTGGCCAAATCGGCCTTAACGGACAAATTGGGGCATGATTTCAGCGGCGGTGAACAGGCCAAATTGCCCGCGCCGTTGTAGGGAAACGCCGGCCTTCAGATAGCCAAAGGCGGGGCCACAAACGTTGGCGGCCATGCTGGTTTCGTCGCCGAGGGTGAAGGTGTGGGTGGAGATTTTGCCCTCGAAGGTGCGGCCCGTGACCTGCACGTTGGTGCTGAGGGGTTTCTTGGCGTTGCGCGTATCCACCACACCACCGACGGTGACCCGATCGCGGCTGCAAATGCCCGCCAGTTCCAGCATCAGATCATCGGCATGTTCCATGTTTTCCAAGGATAGGATGCCGTTGGTGGTGTCGAGCAGGGCTTCGACTTCCGCATCGGTCATCAGGCGGGCCCGCTCGGTGTCATAACCGGGCATGTGGGCGATGTCTTCGCGGATGGTGGCGCGGTAGGCTTCCCAGTTGGCGATGCCCACTCCGAAGGTGATTTTGACGCTGTGAACTTCGGCGTAGCTTTGGGCGGCGATCGTGGCGGCGGCGGTCAACAGGCCGGGGGTGGCTCCGCAACCGGTCAGGTAGGTGATGCCAGCGTTGGCGAGCCGATCGCCCAGGGCCAGGATCTGTTCCATGGCGCTGGTGCGTTTGAGGGCATCCACCAACACGCCGCGCCAACCGGAGGCGATGATTTGTTCGACAACCTCGGCCATGAAGGTGTTGGGCAGGTTGGGCAGGGCCAGGAAGAAGCCATCGACGTTACCCTTGGCGGCTTCGATCGCCTCGATGATGCTGGTGGGGCTGAGGGAGCCGCCGGGCAGATGGCCCACGGAACCCCGATCGCGGTAGGTGGCGATCGCCTGATCGGGATCTAGCCCTTCGGGGCTGTAGGCAAAGCCATCGCGATCGACCGCTGCCACCAACAGCATTTCGCGCTTGGGAGCCAGCACCCGCGCCGCCGCTTGGCCCAAACCGCCAAAGCCCATCACCCCAACCCGAATTGCGCCGGTCTTGTCCGAATTCACCATTTGCGCCGATGCCAAGTCCACAACCGAATGACTCATAACGGAATCCCCAAACTGAACGGGTCAATCAACTTCCAACAAATTCCCACAATACAGATTCCAACAAATTCCCAGTGCGGGAAAACGCTGGAAAAAGATAACCCCCAATCATTGCAGTGATCGGTAAATCTCAGCAATCGCGATCGCCGGGCCATCTGCTTGGACTCGGCGGGTTTCGATCGAGATTGCCTGGGCGGTGGGTTGCCCAAACCGGTAGCTGACAATACTTTCGAGCGATAAATGGTGGGTGCTCAATGGCCGATCGATTGCCCCAAACCCTTGCCAATGCGTCCCTTGACTGCGATCGGAAGTTACGCCACACTATCAAAAAGGCAAAGTCAGCGCTCCTATTCAATTTAAACAATTGTCAAGAAGCGTCTCGAAATGGATCGTTTTTTGGACGATCCGCATCGATCGACTCTCGATCGACATTTCAGACCCTCGGTAACTCGGTGAAATCCCGATTCTAAAAAGACCATGGTTTGCTCGGTTGGCGCTTTTCGCGGCCCGGAACTCCTCCGTTGGGTTCCCCGTTGCGGAGCGATCGCCCGAGTCAGTGCTCAAACACCGGTACGAGTTATCCCGCTTGGGAACTTGTGCAAAGGCCTTGAGACCGCCTGTTGGCCGCCTAGTCTGGAAACCCTGCATGGAAACCCTGGAATTCATCATTTACCCCGATGGTCGGGTACAGGAGAAAGTCACCGGTATCATCGGGGCCTCCTGTGCCGAAGTGACCGCCGCCATCGAAGCACAACTGGGGCGGGTCATCAGCCGCGAGGTAACTTCCGAAAACTTTGCTCGGGCCCAAGCGGATCGCGAGGCCTCGATCGAAGCCCAAACAACCTTCAGCGAGTGGTAGCACTCTGGGATTTCTAAGGCGCAGCTTTCGAGCCATTCGGGAGCGGCGCTTTAAAAATTTCAGCCGCGCTTGCTCCGGGGGGTCTGCATCGTTCAACCCGTTCAGATCGCTGTTAACGAAAACCACCATGTCGCACTTTAGCCAAATCAAAACGCAACTTCGCAACCTGACTTCCCTGAAAGCCGCCCTGACGGATCTGGGCATGGATTGGAAAGAAGGCCCCGCCACCGTGCGTGGTTATCAGGGGCAAACGGAAACTGCCGACGTGGCGATCGAACAGCCCAACGGCTACGACATCGGCTTTGCCTGGAACGGTCAGGAATATGCCCTGGTGACTGATATGCAATTTTGGCAACTGAACGGCTCGGTCGATCGGTTCCTGAAGCAAGTGACCCAGCGCTATGCCTTCCACACCGTGATCAACAGCGGTGCTGAACAGGGCTTCCAAGTGGCCGAGCAGGTCAAGAATGAGGACGGATCGATCCGTCTGGTGTTGCAACGCTGGAATGGTTAAGGTTCGTTAAGGGAGAGGCTTTGATCCTTTCTGCGCAACGACTCAACCGGCCGCGTCGTCTCCATTGTCTAGCGCTGGCTTTGCCCAAAGCAGTAGCGATCTCGCCAGATCTTCTCGCTTGCGATCGGGGCAGGTTCTCAGAGTCCAAACTCGGAACTTGCCCCGATTTGTTTTTTCCGATTGTCGGCTTGCTATGCCACTAGAGGCAGGAAAAATCATGGATCAGGAACCACAAGCACCAATGGAATCCGCGATGGAATCCGCAATGGGATCCGCAATGGGATCCACCGACCTGGGGGTCAACAATGACGCAGGCCCCGGGTTTGCGCCAGAGCTGGGCGGTGCATTGCGTGGCCTGGGCGATCGCACCGGATTGGAGCCGGAGCTAGGCGGCCTGGTGCGCCAAAAGGGCGTGTATGTGGACGAAATTACCTGCATTGGCTGCAAAAACTGCGCCCACGTGGCCCGCAACACCTTTTACATTGAGCTGGAATATGGCCGGGCCCGAGCCATTCGCCAAGACGGTGACCCCGAGGAATTGATCCAAGAGGCGATCGACACCTGCCCGGTGAACTGCATCCATTGGGTTCCCTTTGCGGAGCTGAAGCGACTCGAAGAAGAACGGCGCTATCAAGAAATTCCCACGGCGGGCTTCCCGATCGATAAATCCGTGATTGCGGCTAATTTGCGTCGTCGCAAGGAAGCGGCCAGAAAACGGCGATCGGAACAGGGTTGATCAACGATTACAACCCACCATCACAAGCCTGAGTCCACGATTTAATGGTCGATCGCCCCTGACCCACGGGCTGGCCCCGTTTCCCGAAGCTCTTGTTTCCCGAAGCTATGGTTCCTGAACCGCGAGTGAATGAACCCAGGGCCGATCGATCGCAGGTGGATCCTCCCAGGGCGAATGACGATCGCCCTGAGTCGATCGTCATTCGCCCTGGCTTGCCCAGCGACGCAGCGGCAATTGCCCGACTTTTTCACGATACTGTGCGAGAAATTAACAGCCGCGACTACAGCCTCTCGCAGGTGAAAGCTTGGGCCCCGGATGATTTGTCGTTTCGTAACTGGGCTGAACGCAGCCAAACCCGCTGGACAATCGTGGCTGAAGATCGGTCAGTACCCGATCGCGACCTGATCGCGGGTTTCTGTGAATTGGAACCCGATGGCCACATTGATTGCTTCTACTGCCACAAAAACTATCAACGCTGTGGTTTGGGTCGGCAGCTTTACCAGACCCTAGAAACCGAAGCACTCGATCGTTCTCTTCAACAATTGCAAGTTGAATCCAGCATCACAGCGCGCCCTTTTTTTGAAGCGATGGGCTTTATTATGCTCTCTCCCCAGACCGTAAGTGTTCGAGGCGAAAGTTTTGTGAATTACAAGATGGTTAAAGCGCTCAGTCCAACTCCCAAAGGGAGCATAACCTAAGATTTAAACAAGCGAAATTTGCATCTTTGCCATGCGATCTTTTGACGAAAATTCAAAAATTAATCACTAATAACTTTGTGATTGAAAAATGAAAAAATTAGTTGATTTAATTGAAATTAATCAACTAATTTTTGATCTGAGAATCATAGGGTAAATACTGATTGTTGATTCCTGAATTGGGAACTTAATTATAAATTTTGTCAACTGCTGGGATCGAGTTCTAGCAATGGAGAAACGGGCGTGCTACCTTGAAAGTCCGGAAAAACTCGTAAATTAGTTCGAGCATTTTGAAGCATTACCCCTGCCCATTACCTGTCTCTGTCACGATCTTGCCCCCCTGATCCCGATACGTTGGTATCAATTTAAACCAGAAAATCTGTATTGATCAATCCTGGTTGTTCCGGCATTGCTTGTAAAGCGGCCTGTGAAAGCTAAATCCTGAGGCTATGAATCAGAGAAAAAATAAAATAATCCTAAAAAAGTTGAATTGCCATCTGTTGTTGTGGTTCGGTCTGAATGACCGATCGGCCCTCGGCTCAGAGTGAGCCTGCCACTCACTGCTCCTATCCTCTTCATTGCTGAAACTGATGGCTCCAAAATGATGGTTCCCCAAAAATTTCGACCCAAACGGTTCCCACAATTTCTGTTGGTTTGTGCATTCGTTCTGAGCCTGGTGATTCATGGCTGCTTGGCCGGTGGAAATCGCGAGCTGCCGACCTTGCGAGTGGGGATGAATAATTGGCCCGGCTACATGATTGCCCTCTACGCCAAAGAAGCGGGCCTCTTCCAAAAGCGCGGTCTCCAGGTGGAGTTAGTGCGCTTCACCAATCAGCAAGATAATATTCGGGCTACCATTCGCGGCTCGTTGGATGCCAGTTTTGTGCCCCTGTGGGAGGCAATGCAGGTAGACCCGGGGAACGATCGCCCGGCCTATGTGATGGTGGCGGACATTTCCCATGGTTCCGATGGGATTGTGGCGCGATCGTCCGTGCCCTCGGTGAAAGATTTGCGGGGCAAAACTGTGGCGGCCAAGTTGGGAACCGTCAGCCATCTGATCTTGCTAGAGGCTTTGCAGTCTCAGCAACTGAAGCCAACGGACGTGAAAATTAAAGACGTTTCCAACGATATTGCCGTGCAGTTGTTGTCCAAAGGCGAAGTGGATGCGGCGGTGGTTTGGGAACCATTGCTGAGTGAAACGGCGGACAAAATTAAAGGTAAAGTGATTTTTACCACCAAAGATGTGGATAGTTTGGTGATTGATGGATTGGCCACGCGGGCTAGCTTTGCGGCGAATCATCAAGCGGAATTAACCCAACTCATGTTGGCTTGGTTGGATGCGATTCATGCGGTGGATACCCAGCCTGATCGCGTGTTTGCCAGCATTGCGCGTCAGTTGGGCCAAACGCCCGAATCCGTTGCTAAGGACTATTCTGGCCTGCTCAAAGGTGGAGTTGAATTGAATCGCCGGATGTTTGAGGGTCGTCTTGAAGCCGCTAAAAATGAAATTGTGCAGTTGCTGAAGTTAGACCCGCGCCATCGCCAGGTTATTCGTGAAGATATTGAGTTTGATCGTGGGCCGATGATGACTGCAATTGAACAATGGAAACCCTAATTTCAAGCCAAAACCCAAACCAAAAGTCCGGGACAATCATCATTACCCCATCGCCCAAATCTCCCAAAGCGGTTGCCCCTGCCCGCAGCTTGGCTCGGCAGCTCCTCAGCAAGCTAGGAATTTCCCTGATGGCGATCGGGGTGTCCATTTTGGGCGTGAACTATCACCTGATTTCGGCCCAATTGCAAAACCAAATGGGCAAGCGGGCCTTTGCCATTACCCAAGGGTTGCAGTTTGCGACGGAAGGACTGCTGGAAATTAGCCAAGAGAGCATTTTGCGGCGAGTGGTGCAAAATTATGCCACCTTGCCAACGGTGTTGGAAATTGCCATTTTGCGACCCGATGGCACGGTTTTAACCCATAGTTCCGGCTTCCTAGAAAACCAATCCTATGCTGCGAAATATCCTGGACTGGCGGAACCGATTCAAGGTGCAGCCGCTTCGGGGGTCGAAGCCAGTTATCCCATGCAATTGCAGGGGCGATCGGTGTTGGTGAGCCTGATGCCCTTTAGCAGCACGCTTTTTCAGGTGCAAGGGAAACGAGGGTTGGCCGTGGTAATGCTGGATCAAGAGCAAACGGCCTTGGAAATTCGCCAGAGTTTTTTGACTTCCATGGTGACTTGGGGGGCTGGCATCATTGGCATTTTGGGTTTGGGAACTTTGCTGTTGCAGCGCCTGGTGTTGCGGCCTTTGAATCAGCTTCAGCAGGCGATCGGGGTTAGCCAAGCAGGCATGACTTTCACCTTGCCTCCGCAAATGCCTGACCATGAAATCGGCTTTTTGGCAAAAACATTTGAGCAGATTTTTACCCAAAATATTGCCTTGCTAAATCAAGCCCAACAGCAAACGGTGGCCCTGGCCAAAGCTAAAGAGGCGGCGGATGTGGCTAACACGGCCAAGAGTGAATTTTTGGCCAATATGAGCCATGAATTGCGAACACCGCTGAATGGCATTTTAGGCTATGCCCAAATCCTTCTGCGATCGCGCACCATGACCGAAAAGGAGAAGCATGGGTTAACGGTAATTTACCAATGCGGCTCCCATCTGTTGAATTTGATTAATGACATTTTAGATCTGTCTAAAATCGAAGCGCGAAAGCTAGAAATTTTGCCTGCTCCGGTGAATTTTCCAGCATTTTTGCAAAGTGTGATCGAAATTTGCAAAATCCGTGCCGAACAGAAAGAACTGAATTTTATCTATGAAGCTGATCGCCCTTTGCCGGAGGGGTTGCTGTTGGATGAAAAACGCCTGCGTCAAGTGTTGATTAATTTGTTGGGCAATGCCATTAAGTTCACCGGTACGGGATCGGTGACGTTGCAGGTGCAATGGGTCGATCGCCCCGTGGAAACCGCCGCAAAATCCCACCAACCAGCACAACCTTGCTTGCGGTTCGTGGTGAAAGACACGGGCATTGGCATGAGTGTCGATCAGTTGGGGCGTTTGTTCACGGCCTTTGAGCAGGTGGGCGATCGCCGCAGAAATGCCGAAGGAACTGGTTTGGGTTTGGCCATCAGCCGGCAAATGGTGCAGTTGATGGGCGGAACCATTCAAGTACAAAGTACCTTGGGCGTGGGGAGTGTTTTTTCGTTCCAGTTGTCATTCCCAGAAACTGATCGCTGGCAAGTGCCGTTGCTGGAGTCCTACAGTCAATTGGTGGTGGGCTATGAGGGGGCGAAGCGCAATTTGCTGATTGTGGATGATCGCCCCGAGAATCGATCGGTGCTGGTGGCATTTCTAGAGCCGCTAGGATTTGGTTTGGTCGAAGCGGAAAATGGGCAAGTGGCCTTGAACTATTTGCGATCGCAGATTCCCAATCAGCTCCCAGATTTGGTAATTACGGATTTAGCCATGCCTGTGATGGATGGCTTTGAAATGCTGAAAAAAGTCCGCAATGATCCGCTGCTCTGTTACTTAAAAATCTTGGTTTCTTCCGCTTCTGTGACGCAACTCGATCGCCAAACTAGCATCGAAGCGGGTGGTGATGATTTTCTGGCCAAGCCAGTGTCAATGGCAAGTTTGCTGGACAGTTTGCAGCGCCATTTGGGCGTGGTTTGGCGCTATGAATCGGAGGATGTTGCTGCGGGTTCTCAATCCACAGCAGCCCATTTAACAGATGAATTCACTGAACAAAAAGCCATTCATTTACCCGATCGGGCAACCCTGGAAAATCTGCTAGATCTGGCCCAGCGGGGACGCTTAAAACAACTCTTGGCAGTTATTGACCCCCTGCAAACCCAAGATCCGCAACTGCAATCCTTCTGGAAGGAATTACGATCTTTGGCGAAAACCTTCCAAGCGGAACGGATTGAAACCCTGCTGCAAACGGCCCTGGCCAGTCAAGATCAATCGCTGCCCAGCGAAGATCACACTGAGCCGGCCATTGTTGGGTCAGCCATTACCAGTCAGCCATCAACCTTTGGAGAGTTCTCATGACCAATATGCTATCGGGTTTGATTTTGATTGTGGATGATACGCCAACGAATTTGGATGTGGTTTGTGAAGCGTTGAGCGATGCGGGACTCGAGGTGGCCATTGCCACCAGCGGTGAACGGGCGCTACAGCAGGTGCAGCGAGAACTGCCGGATTTGATTCTCTTGGATGTGATGATGCCGGGAATTGACGGGTTTGAAACTTGCCAGCGCTTGAAGGCCGATCCCTTGACTCGATCGGTGCCAATTATTTTTATGACCGCGCTGTCGGATACGGATAGCAAAATTAGGGCCTTAGACTTAGGAGCCGCTGATTACATCACGAAGCCCTTCCAAGAACAAGAAGTGCTCGCAAGGGTCAAAACCCATTTGCAAATTCGATCACTGACCAAAGAATTAGAACAGGATTTGGATCAAAAAAATGCGGCTCTGCAAGCTTCCCAATTGCACCTAATTCAAAGTGAAAAAATGTCTGCCCTGGGAAACCTGGTGGCAGGGATTGCCCATGAAATTAATAACCCGATCGGGTTTTTACGGGGCAGCATTGAGCACATTCAAGACTATTTGGAAGATTTGATGGAGCATTTGGACTGTTATCAACAGACCTACTCGGAAGCGAGTGCCCAAATTTTGGATCATGCGGAAGATATTGAGCTGGACTTAATTCGCGAAGACTTGCCCAACATTCTGGATTCTATGAAGGCCGCTAGCCATCGCATCGCAGAAATTAGCACCAGTTTGCGAACTTTTTCGCGATCGGATAGTGATAATGAAGATGCTCAGGTGTTGGCAGATATCCATGAGGGCTTGGATAGTACCTTGTTGATTTTGAAATATCGCCTGAAAGCGAGCGATCGCCGCCCAGAAATTTTGGTTCAAAAACTGTATGGGAACTTGCCGGAAGTGCCTTGCTTTCCGGGACAGCTCAACCAGGTTTTTATGAATTTGTTGGCTAACGCGATCGATGCCTTCGATGAAGCCACCCATCAACAATCCTTTATGGAATTGGCAACTCGGCAGCCAACCATCACGATCGAAACCCTCCTAGCACCCGATCAACAATCGGTGGAAATTTGGATTCGTGATAATGCCTTTGGAATGAGTGAAGCGGTGCAGCAGCGCATTTTTGATTGGGCTTTCACGACCAAAGGCGTGGGGCGCGGCACGGGGTTGGGTTTGGCGATCGCCCGCCAAATTGTGGTCGATCGACATCAGGGCGAGCTGACAGTGAACTCAACCTTGGGAGAAGGCAGCAGTTTCTGCTTGCGGTTACCGCTGCCCTCAATGTTTTCTGATCTGACTTGGGACAGTGGCGCGATGATGGGAGGGGTGTCGCCCAGTTCCCTGGTGGAGTCCCGTTGTTTTTGAGGGCCACCGCTCTTGCTCAATTAACTGGAAATCGTCCCTGTGGATCTGGCTCCGATCGTTCAACGGGAATTGCCCAACCTTCCTAGGTCTTCAGGGATTCCAGCACCCAGGGAGATTGTTTCGGGGGTTCCATCTTCGGATAGAGCGTTAGCACCTGTTCCAAACCCAGGCGCGATTGGGCGGCGGTGCTGAGGGGCGATTGTCGCTCCCGATCGAAATGTTCACCGGCCGCACAGGCAATCATGGCCGCATTGTCGGTGCAGAACTGCATGGGCGGGAACAAAACCCGTAGCCCCAAGGGTTCCGCCGCCGCCGCCAGGGTTGCCCGCAAGCCACGATTGGCCGCCACCCCACCCCCGATCGCGATCGTCGAAAGGCCCAGATCCTGTGCCGCCGCGATCGTTCGCTTGGTGAGGGCATTCACCACCGCCGTTTGGAAGCTGGCGGCCAAATCTGCCAAAGGCAGCTCAGGGGATTCCGCTTGCAGTTTTTGCACCAATCGCAACATGGCTGTTTTCAGGCCGCTGAAGCTGCAATCGTAGGGATGAAAGCCCCCGTCCGGCAACGAAACGCGCCCTTCCGGCAACTTGAAAGCCTTGGGATTGCCCTCGGCCGCCAGGCGATCGATCACGGGCCCGCCCGGATAGCCCAAGCCCATCAGCCGCGCCACCTTGTCAAAAGCCTCCCCCGCCGCGTCATCCCGGGTTTGACCCACCGTTTCATAAACACCCGAGTCGCGCACCGCAATCAAGCTGGTGTGGCCCCCAGAAACCAACAGACACAGGAACGGCGGCTGCAACGTTGGCTCCATTAAATAGGAGGCGCAGATATGGCCTTCCAGGTGATGCACGGCCAAAAAGGGTTTTTGGTGCAGCATGGCCAGGGTTTTGCCCGCCGTCAGCCCCACCAACAGGGCCCCAACCAAACCGGGCGCACTGGTGGCCGCCACCGCGTCGATCGCCCCCCAATCGAGACCCGATTCCTGGAGCGCTTGGGCGATCGTCCAATTAATCGTTTCCACGTGGCCCCGGGAAGCCACCTCCGGCACAATGCCGCCGTAGGGCTGGTGGAGGGCAATTTGCGACGAGACCACATTGGCCAGCACTTGACGATTCTTTACGATCGCCACCGCCGTCTCATCACAACTTGTTTCAATTGCTAAAGCAGTCGCCATCGTTGGGAATTTGGCTGATATGGTGAGGGGCAGTATTGGCCATTTGTTGAAGTCTAACTGGTTTCGGCTGAAGACTTCAAACGCGCCCTCTGCCTAGCCTTGCGCGGTCTGGTGTTCCTCCTTAAAGGGATCCAAACCCACGGGGCGATCGGGCAAAGTTCTCGCGACAAATTGCCGTGATTTGTAACAGAAACGTATTGTTTCATAAAGAAAGGAAACAATCTATGCGTCAGTTGTTTGCAATTGCGCTAGCGGTTTGCCTCTGGTTTGGGTTTGCTGCCCCGGCTAAGGCAGATTACTACGCTAACCTGACCCCCTGCGGCCAGAACGCTGCCTTCGTCCAACGCGCCAAAGCAGCCACCACGCCCCAGGCGAAAGCTCGTTTTGAAAAGTATTCCACGCTGCTGTGCGGTGAAGAGGGTCTGCCTCACTTGATCACCGATGGCAACCTGTCTCACCTGGCAGAATTCACGATCCCGAGCTTGGCTTTCCTGTACATCGCTGGCTGGATTGGCTGGGCTGGTCGTTCGTACCTGCAAGCCGTCAAGAAGGGTGACAGCCCCGAAGAAAGCGAAATCATCATCAACGTGCCTTTGGCTGTGAAGTGCTCCTTGGGTGGTGCGGCTTGGCCCGCAGCGGCCTTGGCTGAATTCAGCAGCGGTAAGTTGTTGGCCAAAGACAGCGAAATTACGGTTTCGCCTCGCTAAACCCGGTTGGTTTACCGGGGTGCGGTAAGGGCACAGGTTTATGGTGACAAATCGGATGACGACCTCGATCGGTCAGCCTCCGTTGCTGGCAAACAACTGATTCTGTGAGCGATCGCCTGGGGCTGGGAGGCACAACCAACCGACCCGGTGATCGCTTCCCTGTTATCAGCGATCGCCCCGTTTCCGTTCCCGCCTGGGCCATGGCCGATCGACCCCCACTCCCCTGTTTTTAGAGATCTGGATTCGGAGACCATCCATGAAAGACTTGCAGCGCTATTTGTCCTCGGCTCCCGTGTTGGCAGCCGCTTGGGTTACCTTCACCGCTGGCCTGTTGATTGAATTCAACCGGTTCCATCCGGATTACTTGGTGCCGCCCTTCTAAATAAAGGGCGATCGCAGTTTGGGCGTTGGGTTGGGTCTGCCAAAGGGCAGCCAGAACACCGGCCCACGATCCAAACAACCAGTTTTGAAAACGCTTTGTCCCGCTGATTGCACGCTTAACCTCTAGAGGGAAAACTATGGCTTTGGACGTGGTTTCTCATAACGGCGATCCCCAGGTCGGCGATCTGGTGACTCCGATCTCCGGTTCTGGTTTTACGAAGGCTTTGATTCAAAATCTGCCGGCCTACCGCAAGGGGCTGTCGCCGATTCGTCGTGGTTTGGAAGTGGGCATGGCCCATGGTTATTTGCTGTTTGGGCCCTTTGCCTTCACGAGCCAATTCCGCAACACCAGCTACGGCACTTTGGTGGGCTTGATTGAAGCAATTATTTTGGTGACGATTCTGTCGCTGTGCCTGTCGGTCTATGGCAACGTGACGACCAAGGCTCCTTTGGCCTCCGTGGCCGTGTCCGAAGTGCCCGCTGAGTTGGGCACGAAGGAAGGCTGGAGCGAGTTCGCTGGCGGCTTCACGATCGGTGGCATCGGCGGCGCGGCCTTCGCTTACGCGGTCTATTCCGTGGTGCAGTCGGGCGTGTTCCAAACCTTTGCGAACGGTCTGTAATTGACCCGGCCCTTGGTTTTCAACCTGAACTTTTAAGCCCAAAAAGGCGGTGGTCTCAATGGCCATCGCCTTTTGGTTTTGAGCGGCTCATGAACTTTGGGCCGCTTGTTTGGGCGCTGATTTTTGGGTGCTGATTTCTTGATTTTCTGGATCTTGATTTCCTGGATCTTTAGGAGTCGATCGCGGCGGGCAAATCCGCCAGCCAACCGGCCGCCCGTTGCCCATTGCCGGGGCCGCTGGCCAAACCCCAAGACCCGGTTCCCGTAATCACAAACCCATTGGGGCCACAGGGAGCCACCGTTGATTGGCCATCCGCATGGACTGGCCGCGCCCCCACCCAGGGTTGCAGAGCCGCCAACGATGCCCAATCTGGGGATTCGGACTCCAAATTGGGGGAGCCATGGAGCGCCCACAGTTCCGGAAAGAACTGCGCCGCCGCCCTCAGTTGCGATCGCAGGGCCCACCGTGCGCCGGGGTGTTGCAAATCGAGGGGCCGATCGACCCCGGGATAGAACTTGCAGCCGCCGATCCGAATTTCCCAAGTTCCGGCGTTGGCTCCCAGGGCTTCCGGTTGGAATCGATCGAGCCGACGCGGATCCAAAACATCCAGGGGAATCGGCCGATCGCCCCAGGCCGCGGCCCAGGTGCGATCGATCCAATCGGTGGCCTCTCCAATCCCATCTAGGGCTAAGCGATCGAGCGCCCGCTGCTGATCCAACCAATCGAGAAAAGCCGTCGCCGGAATCAGGGTGGGGCTGATCACCAATGGCCCGGCGCTGCCGTCCTGTTTCCAGGCCCGGCGGGGAAAGGTCAGACCCTGGGCGATCGCCGATCGGGCAATGGCGAACGTGATCGATGTGCCCGCGATCGGGAAGAGCGGTTGGCTGACCGCGCCGCTTTGTTCCAGCAGCGGATCAAACCCTGTGGCAAAGATGAACCGATCGGTGGCGCGGCCGAGGGTGATCGCTTTGCCCCCTTGGTGGGCCCGCAATTGCTGGATTTGACCGCTGGCATCCCGATCGATTCCGGCAATTTCCGTGTTCAGTTGCCACTGAATCCGCCCCATTTGGTTCAACCGATCGGTCAATTCCGCCACCAATCGGCCCGCATGGATCGCGCCCCCCGGTTGGCGGGTGATTTGGCCCGCAAAGGCCGCCGCTCCCAAAAAAGGAGCCAAACCGGGATTCAGGGCCAAGGCCTCCGCCACCGACACCAGAGCCGCCACGGAGCGATCGCCTGCGGCCCGATGCAGCCGCGCCACCTCTTGGTTGGCCTTGGTTTCAGCCTGGGGCCCCTGATAAACCCGCAGTTTCGCCCCCAATTGCAAACCGGTGCGGGCCGCCAGGTGCGGATCTTGAGCAGCCAGCTCGCGCCAAAGGTGCAAATTGCGGAACCCCAATTGCAGCATGGCCCGCTCCCGATCGGCCGCCGTGGCTTCCTGGGCCCGCGCCCGCTCCAAAAATGCCCCGATCGCGGCTCGATCGGCCCCCTGAGCCACAAACCCCGGATAGGCATAGCCCCCCTGATCCACAGGTGTTTCAAAGGCCTGGGCCAATTGCGCGGCCGTGAGACCGCCGGCCACCAGCCCTTCGGTGGCCGTCAGGCTGCGCCCATTGCCCGCCGTCAGGCCCGCCCCCGGTGTGGCGGCGCGATCGACCATGACCAAGGGCAGTTCCGTTTGGCCCGTTTGACGAATGGCCCAAGCGGTCAACAAACCCGCCACGCCCGCACCGACGATGTAGACCCGACGGGCGCGGGGCCCGGTGGTGCGATCGACAGGATTCAACAGAACAGAGGACATGGCAGCAACTTGGGGTCTAGGGGATGGGAGCAGGCGGGTTGATCGGGTGGGCGATCGGGGATGATGAATTCAGAATAACTATTCAACGATGAATCGATGAAAGCTTCAAGGGCTAAACAGCAGTCACCATGACCGTTGGCAACGGCCGCCGTAGCCCAAAGCTCATTTTAAAAACGATCGCCCCAACGATCGCCCATTCACGCCGCTGCCCAATCGGCCTAAGGTTCCGGTTCCGTCGCCGGAGCGATCGCCGCAAACAGCGCCGAATAGTCCGTGTTGCCCAACCCCTGGGCGATCGCCCGTTCCACCACCGCCCGCACCGCCTGAACCGGAGCCGTCTCGATTCCTTGGGCCCCTGCCGCCTGGCTGAACAAGTCCAGATCCTTCAGCAGATGCTTCGTGGGGAAATTGGGGCGATCGAAGTCCCGATCGAGCATCCGTTGCAATTTCTTGTCAAAGGTCGGCGCGTAGAGGGCGCTGGGTCGCAAAATCTGCAAAAAGGTCTCCACGGCAATCCCTTCCCGCTGCACCAGGGCCAAACTAGCCGCAAACGCCGTGGTCAGCGACCCAATCAACTGATTCATGGCCAGTTTCAGGGCCGCCGCTGACCCCACGGGCCCCACCAACAGCGGCTCAGGGCCAAAGGTTTGCAACCAAGCCCGATCGCGCTCAAACTGCTGCGGCGTGGCCCCCACCATCAACAGCAACTTACCCGCGCTCAGTTCGGGAATGCTGCCCAGGACGGGCGCTTCGTAATAGTCACAGCCCAAGGCGGTCAACTCCGCGCCGATCGCCCGGCTTTCCTCCGGGGCGATCGTCCCCATTTGCACCACGGTTTTGTCCGCCAACAGCGCCCCGATCGCCCGATCCAGCAGCACCGATCGAATCGCGGCCCCATCCGCCAGCCACAACACCACCCGATCGGCCGGGGCGATCGCCGCCGCCAAGTCCGTCGTAGTGTTCAGGCGATCGATCCCTTGCAACGATTCCAGAGCCTCGGGCGATCGGTTCCAAGCCAGCACCTCCTGCCCCGTTGCTGCCAGCCGCCCGGCTGCGGCCCGACCCATTAACCCCATGCCCAACACGGCTACTACAGTCATTGCGCTTACTTTTGTTCTGAGTGATTAGTTTGCGTGATCCTTAAGATCGCATCAAACTGCTGAGAAAATATGAATCCTTAAATGTCAATGATCAACTGAATCGATCATCCCGTCGGTTGGATGGAAGTAAGGCTAAATTGTGATGAAATGGTTGATTTTTCTCCCATATACCGAAAATTCTGACCACTCAACCGATCGACCCGGTTGGAGGGCGTACAGCGGTACGCCCCTACCCGATCGGGCCTTGTTGAATGGAGCGATCGATGCGGAAAAAATCGATCAATTCCCGTAGGGGCGCATCGCCATGCGCCCTCCGATACGCGAAATCTCGAATTGTCAATTCATGGCAACCGATCGACCCGGTTGGAGGGCGTACAGCGGTACGCCCCTACCCGATCGGGCCTTGTTGAATGGAGCGATCGATGCGGAAAAATCCGATCCGCAAAATCCCTATGGTTTCCTGAAATGTGATACAAAAAAATAGGATCTTTGCGGGTGGGATGTCCGCATTTTGGCTGGGAGATTGGGATATGTCGCGCCTGCTAATCAATGAGTACTACAAGCGGTTAGAGCGTTTGCGCGGGGCCAGTACTAATGAAGGTGTAACCAGCGGTGCATTTTTATTGCTTTTGTCGTCCTATTGTGATCGACGAAGCTATCAACTAGTTACTCAGCTCAGTCGCCATACTTCTAGAGGCAATCTGATCAGATTTGATGGTGTAGTACAGAACTACCTGCACTTTGATTTGGGCTATTGGGAAGCAAAAGATGAAAAGGATGATCTAGATCAGGAAATCGAAGCAAAATTCGACAAGGGTTATCCAAACGATAACATCCTGTTTGAAAATACAAGAGAAGCAATCTTATATCAAAATGGCTCTGAAGTTTCTAGGATTGACCTAGCCAAACCTGACGAACTCGATAATTGTCTCAATCAGTTTTTAGATTATGAGCGGCCGGAGGTGAAGGGATTCCGGCAGGCGATCGAGAAGTTTCGGGAGGATTTGCCGCAAATTGTGGAGGTGTTGCGGGAAACGATCGCCCAAGAAGAAACTAGCAATCAGCGATTTTTGGAGTTGCGCGATCGGTTTTGGGAAACTTGCAAAACGTCGATTAATCCGCAAATTACGCTGTTTGATGTACAGGAAATTTTGATTCAGCATATTTTGTCTGAGGATATTTTCCTGAATGTGTTTAATGACGCGCAATTTCACCGGGATAACAACATTGCGCGGCAAGTGCAATCGGTGGTGGATACGTTTTTTACGGGTGGGTTGCGGCGAAATGTGCTGAAGTCGATCGATCACTATTACGGGGTGATTCGTCAGCAGTCGGCGGCGATCGCGGATCATCACGAGAAGCAGGAGTTTCTGAAGTCGGTTTACGAAAATTTCTACAAGGCCTATAACCCGAAGGCGGCTGATCGGCTGGGGATTGTCTACACGCCGTCGGAAATTGTGAAGTTCATGATCCAGGGGACGGATTACCTACTGGATAAACATTTTGATCGGTTGTTGTTGGATGTGGGTGTGAAGATTCTCGATCCGGCGACAGGTACGGGGACGTTTATCACGGAATTGATTGATCATTGGTCAAAAAATCTGTCAAAAGAATTGCTTGCCCAGAAGTATCGGGAGGATTTGTTTTGCAATGAGGTGGCAATTTTGCCTTACTACATTGCGAACTTGAATATTGAATATTGCTATCAGCAAAGGATGGAGCGTTATGAGGAGTTCAACAATATTTGCTTTTTGGATACGTTGGATCATGCGGGGTTGAAGGAGGAGCAAAAGGATCTGTTTTCGATTTCGGTGGAAAATACGGAACGGATTCGGCGGCAAAATGCGGAAGATTTGACGGTGATTATTGGCAATCCGCCCTATAACGCTTGGCAGGAAAATTTTAATCTCCGCAATCCAAATCGTCCTTACAAGGAAATTGATCAACGGGTTAAAGAAACCTATATCAAAAAAGGAACAGCCCAGAATCAGATCGCTGTTTACGATATGTATGTGCGGTTTTATCGTTGGGCAGCCGATCGGTTGCGTGGTCAGGGAATCATTTCGTTTATTACGAATCGATCATTCATTAACTCTCGGGCTTTTGATGGCGTTCGGAAGTGCTTTTTTGAGGAATTTGACTATATTTACTTGATGGATTTAGGGGGTGATGTGCGCGAAAATCCGAAGCTTTCGGGTACAACGCACAATGTGTTTGGAATTCAAGCGGGCGTGGCGATCGCCTTTTGTGTGAAGTTGCCAGTTGAACCGGGCGAAAAGCGCAATTGCCGAATTTTCTACATCGATCAGCCAGAAATGGCGACGGCGAAGGAAAAGCTGCGATTTTTGGCTGAAAGCTCACTGGAATTGTTGGCAAAGTCCGAGATGGTGCGGATTAGGCCCGATGCGAAACAAAACTGGATTAATCAGACGGATAACGATTTTGATCAGTTGTTGCCGCTGGTTGATAAGGAAGTGAAGGCGGGCCGGGGCGATCAATGTGTCTTTCGTCTGTTTTCGGCGGGCGTAAAAACCCAGCGAGATGAGTGGGTTTATGACTTCTCTCGCGAAAGCCTTGAGCAGAAAGTGAAGTATATGATCGCCGCCTATCAAGAGCGCCTAAAAACTGGTAAGCGCCGCGATTCTCTTGATATGAAATGGGATGAAGACCTGGAAAATTATTTAAAGAGAGGTATTCAGAAGAAATTTGACCCTAAATCGATCAGAAAAAGCTGCTGCCGCCCATATAGTCAAATTCATTTGTATTTTGATCCACACTTTAATGGAAGAACCTATAGAATTTCTGACCTGTTCTCTTTTCCAGGTTTAGAGAACACAGTAATTGCCATTACGAGTCATACTCAGATACCTTTTTTGGTGCAATCTGCTGATTGTATTCCTGCATTAGATTTTGGCGGTCGTCCAACTCAATGCCTACCAATTTATACCTACGATCGCGATGGCAATCGCAGCGAAAACATCACCGATTGGGCGCTGCAACAATTCCGCGATAACTATCAGGATTCACAGATTCAACGGCTCGATATTTTTCATTACACCTACGCCGTTTTGCACCATCCCGCCTATCGGCAAAAATACGAAATCAACCTCAAACGCGACTTTCCCCGACTGCCCCTCTATGCAGACTTTTGGCAATGGGCAAATTGGGGCCGCGACCTGATGGATTGGCATATCAATTACGAGGCGATCGAACCCTATCCCCTCGATCGCACCGACCTGCCCCCCGACGAAAAAGCCAACCCACCCAAACTGAAAGCCGACAAAACCAAAGGAACCATTCAAATCGATCGGCTCACCACCCTCAGCGGCATTCCCCCGATCGCCTGGGACTACAAACTCGGCAACCGCAGCGCGATCGAATGGGTCTTAGATCAACACAAAGAAAAGACCCCCAAAGACCCAACGATTCGCGAACTGTTTAATACTTATCGCTTTGCCGACTACAAAGAACGGGCGATCGATTTGATTCAGCGCGTCTGTACCGTTAGCATCAAAACTATGGAAATCGTGCAACAAATGCCCGCCGAATCGGTGCATCAGCCGCGAGTTTTCTGAGGCTCCACCCAAACCGCATGGGCATAATGGGAGCCATGGCCCAAACCGCAACCGCAACACCCGCGAGGCCCACCCCATGATTGCTCAACTCGATCCGCAAACTCCTCCAGCGGTGATTTATCCCGACAGCGACGGCCAACCGATGGCAGACAACACCCAACAATTCCGCTGGATTACGGTCATTCAAGGCAACCTGGATTGGATTTTTGCCCAGAATGATCAGGTGTTTGTGGCCGGCGACCTGCTTTGGTATCCCGTGGAAGGCGACAACAAAACCCGCCAAGCGCCCGATGTGATGGTCGTGTTTGGAGTGGCTAAGGGCGATCGGGGTTCCTATATGCAATGGCGCGAAGGAAACATCGCCCCCCAGGTGGTTTTTGAGATTTTGTCGCCCGGCAATCGATTAGCAGAAATGCTGAAAAAACAGACGTTTTATGATCGCCACGGAGTCGAGGAATATTACATCTATGACCCCGATCGCCATGAACTCAGCGGGTTTTTGCGCGGGGCAGCACCGACACCCTGGCTGACCCCGATCGAGTCCATGGAAAATTGGGTGAGTCCGCGCTTGGGCATCCGCTTTGAATTCACCGAAACCGGCCTGAATCTGTTTCAGCCCAACGGTCAGCCCTTTTTGACCTATGCGGAATTGGGCGAGCAACTGGTGAACGAGCGATCGCGCGCCGAAGCCGCCATCCAACGGGCAGAACAGGAGCGCCAACGGGCAGAACAGGAGCGCCAACGGGCCGATCGCCTGGCGGAACAGTTACGCGCCCTCGGCATCGATCCCGATCGGCCAGCGGACGGGTAAGGCACTTCAGAACAGAATCGGGCAATTTTGGGGGGTGGATGGGCCTCTGCCTATACCATTTGGTTGAAAGAATCGCGGATTCGATCGCGATCGCCCTTGCTCCTGTCTCGTCCTATGTCTGAGTTTGTCGCCGTCGATGCCCCCGCTGCCACCGAGTTCGATCGGGCAATGATGCGCCGTTGTTTAGCGTTGGCGCGTCAGGCCCTGGGGCGCACGGCCCCAAACCCAATGGTGGGTAGCGTGATTGTGCAGGGTACGGAAGTGGTGGGAGAAGGGTTCCATCCCGGCGCGGGCCAGCCCCATGCGGAGGTGTTTGCCTTGCGGGCCGCGGGCGATCGGGCGCGGGGAGCCACCGTGTATGTCAGCCTTGAACCCTGCAATCACTACGGCCGCACGCCGCCCTGTTCCAAGGCGCTGGTGGAAGCGGGCGTGGCCAAAGTGGTGATTGGAACGGTGGATCCGAACCCCCAGGTGGCGGGCCAAGGGATTGCCACCTTGAATGCGGCGGGCATTGAAACCTTGGTGGGGGTGGAACGGGCCGCGTGCGATCGGCTGAATGAGCCGTTTTTTTATCGAATTCAGCAGGGTCGGCCCCTGGGCATTTTGAAATATGCCATGACCCTGGATGGCAAAATTGCCACTACCCACGGCCACAGCGCTTGGGTGACCGATGAACGGGCCCGGGCGGAGGTGCATCACCTGCGGGCCGGTTGCGATGCGGTGATTGTGGGGGGAAACACGGTGCGGCGAGATAACCCCAAGCTCACCAGCCACGGCCTGGAAAGTCACGATCCGCTGCGGGTGGTGATGACCCGGCGACTGGAGTTGCCCCAAACCACGGCGGATGGTCGAATTTTGCACCTGTGGGAGCCGTCGGAAGCGCCAACTTTGGTGTTGACTTTGCCGGGGGCAAATCTGGAAATGCAAGCTTGGTTGCGCGATCGGGGTGTTGAGGTGCAGGAAGTGCCCGACCTGTCGCCGGCCCGGGCGATCGAGGTGTTGAATCAGCGGCAATTTCTATCGGTGTTGTGGGAATGTGGCGGGGCCCTGTCGGCCCAGGCGATCGCCGATGGATCGGTGCAAAAAATCCTGGCGTTTATTGCGCCCAAAATTGTCGGCGGCGTGGCGGCTCCGTCCCCGGTGGGCGATTTGGGGCTGACGCAAATGGGCGACGCGATCGCCCTGGAGCGGGTCACCTGGCGATCGGTGGGCCAAGACTTCGCGATCGAGGGCTACTTGCGTCCCCTCAAAAAAACCGATTAGGGGTGCATCCCTTCCGCCGCCGCCCAACCCAGCAACTCCGCCTCATCCTCGATCGCCACTTCCACATAGGCCTTCAACTGTCCCAGGTTGCCACCCGCCAGGGTCAGCGCCGCCATCAACACTTGCTCCGTATGGGCTGTGGCGGCCGGGTCTTGGGGATAGTTCACCAAAATTCCCAGCACGGTTTCTTGCTGTTCGATCGGGAACTGGGCTTTGACGTAATCTCGAATCGCTGGGGGCAACAACATCGCAATCCTCCCGATCGTTCCTGATCGCTGAATGTGAACTCAAACCAACTCCCGCGCCCTCGCTCAAGGCTGGCTAGTTTCAGGGTAGCGAATCCCGATCGGCCTGTTTCCCACTGAATAACCTCGCCTACAAACAAGCCCCCGAAATCCGCTCAGGATCTCAGGGGCTGCAACATTAGCTAGACAGAACAGGTTTCAGAACTGGGTTTCACCCATCCAGGCGATCGGGTCTAGTTGCGGCGGCGCTTCATGGTGCGCAGCGCAGCACCCAAAGCCACCAAGCCCATCACGCTCACAGGTTCCGGCACAGACTTCGGAGTGGGTTCCGGGGTCGGCTCAGGAGTAGGAGTCGGGGTCGGAGTGGGTTCCGGCGTAGGCTCGAAAGTGGGAGTGGGTTCCGGGGTCGGCTCAGGAGTCGGCTCAGGAGTCGGCTCAGGAGTCGGCTCAGGAGTGGGAGTCGGTTCCGGGGTCGGCTCGGGAGTCGGGGTCGGTTCCGGCGTAGGCTCAGGAGTCGGCTCAGGAGTCGGCTCAGGAGTGGGAGTCGGTTCCGGGGTCGGCTCGGGAGTCGGGGTTGGAGTAGGAGTCGGTTCCGGGGTCGGC